>JANOTC010000534.1:0-2780 GCA_031416175.1 Gammaproteobacteria bacterium | reverse complement strand
CGCCATCACGGCCGCGCGGCCATTGTCGGGATCCTTGTCGAGGAACAGGTCGGCGTCTTGCGTCGTATCGGGATAGCCGAGCAGAATCGCCCCCGACTTGCCGATGAACAAGTAGCGAACGCCATGGCGCTGCAACGTGTCGCGAACTTCCTGCCATGTTTGTGCACTATCTGCACCAACCGCTCGTAAAGCCATGGCTTCCGGCATTGCATCTGCACAGTGCAGCGCTCCCTCGCGAAAATGGGCAAGCCCGGCACGCCACGCCATTATCTGACCAACAGATCGCAAATGACTGGTTGAATTTACATGCTCTGCCATCGTTGACATGCCGAGCAACCAATCTTCGACTCGTGCTTCTGGTGTATTTGAAACATGTAATACCGCGTTGCTCAATAAACCCAAAACATTTATCGGGTCTTCTGAAACCAATCGGGCGTAACGAGGAACAATGCCGACCCATAGTCGCTCAATCAAGCTGTTACGAGCCGCAGGCCCTGCAAGATCCTGTGCGACAAGTTCGAGTGCAATATCATATGCAGCCAGAACGGTCGGCAACGTTCGCTCTGGAGCAACCTCAGAAACGCTTTTGGCAATGCTATCAAGTCCTGTTTTCAGAAATGCAGAAAACGCCGCAGTGTCGAATGCAGGATACCGATGCCGCGCTTCAGCCACCCGCGCATTTAGTTGCGCCCTTTGTGCGGCAAGGACATCTGCGAGCGCGACGGAAATTATTGCTTGTTGGTCTGTCATCTTGGGCAATACCCTATCTGGCTCTTAACCAGTGAAGATAGTTGGTGTAGCGCTGATGCAGATACTTAAGTTTGAGGAAATCATCATACAAATGACCATAAAGCTTGCGACCTTTCACACGCTCATCCACAAGCTTTTCAATTTTTGACAGACGCGATCTTGTTTCGCGTTCGCTTACACCGTCTAAACCTTTCGCAAACTCAGCTGACATTTCGCCAACAGGATCATTGCGATCCAGGTCCAGGCGATCATATTCCATATTCGACAGGTCAAATATGCGACGTAGCCAACTCAGTCGATCCGTGCGATATGCAGTATTTTCAGGCAGTGCGAAGAAAGGCGCATCAAGGTCCGGTTGAAGTTTGTCGTGGAGAACGAATGGCAGTACCTGACGCATGTCGTCTAACGATACGGTGCGATCGCCACGAAAGTACGCGAGTGCCTTCGCAAAAACCAATAGAGTCATCAGGTTTCTTACTGACAGTCCATTTTTCGTCTGGCAACCCAAATCTTTCAACCGATCTCTGCCACTGTCGGCGGCAGTTATTTGCCCCCAGTCCACACCGGATAATCGCGCTGTGTCTTTGGTTAAATATTCAAACTGAGCCCCCGCACCTTCAAGCATTTCAAATTGACTGGTAAAGAATTCAAGACGACGACGCACTTCCACCGGAATCTCTACCTGTCTTATTTCGACAACCAGGCGATCCGATTCCTCTTGTGTAAATATAATCTCACGCGGCAACATTTCTTCGGGTCGTACGTTTTCTTCGATACGCAGTAAAAGCTCGTCAAGGAAACGTGGATTAAATGACAATGCCTGAACGATTACATCAATTCGATCCCGTAAAGCCTCGATCACCTGATAGGTACCGCCGCCTCGATCATCGTTTGCCGTCAGATACCAAGCCGCTTCCGGGCATTCGAATATGTGGTTAAGTACTTCAGCATAATTATCATCCATCACAGTCAACAGGGCGCTCTGCGTCCGAGTAGGAATGCGATTGTATTCGTCAATAATTTTCACTCGCATGGATAACCATGAGCGCCATGCAATCCGAATGTCATCCATGCTCTGTGCGTTAACCAAATCCGCAGGCAATGGGTTGCCCAGCAAATCAGCGATGGTCATTTGTGGGTGCCCGTGCTGCATGGCTCGTCTCACTTCACGGACAGGGTAGCCGGCCAGCACGGCCATCAATATGGCGCTTGCTGTCTTCCCGCGCCCTGGGCCACCAATAAAAAGGCATTTGCCACGCGTTGCAAACGTCAAGATAGGCATCAATATAAAACTCGAATAACTCTGTGCAGATGGCAAAGTCAAAGTGCGCTTGCTATCGCCAACTCCAAAAGAAGGCGCAGGCCCTTCGTTGTACTCAATGTCATAGTGCGGACTAATAATCGCGTTATTTACAATCCAGAAATACGCTTGTCTCAGTTTTTCATCGAGTGCCAGAGCCTTCGGTTCAGTGCTCTCATCTAGTTGAATAGGCCCCTGATAAAGTTCAGCCACATCAAACTGCCTAGGGGCTGTCGTCGTCTTGGGATTGGTCGGTGCTTGGGAAATACGCTTAAAAAAATCGAGAGGAGTCATCGTGCGAACTATCCTGACTAGGAGATATTTTCGATGAGGCAGTATATCGCCTCGCCAGTGCCTATTTTCAAACCGAAGAGCTCTTATTGCTGCTCTCAATGTGGGCTAAAAACCTTTCACGTACTGCAATAATTGCAAATTGGACTTAAAGTCTTGCCGAGTCGGCGCGTTTACGAATGTCGGCGAAGGTGTAATCGTTTACGATCTTGCCGTTTTCAAACACCGTACGCATGGCATCTTCAAAACCAAGTGGCTTCTCGATGTCATCAAGCGATGCCGCGTCAGCCGAGATTGGTATAGTTTTAAACGTGCCGTATTCCTTGTGTTGCAGCAGTGTCATGCGGCCGCGTTTGCTTTGCTTGCCCTTGTCGGTAATCGGATCTTTGTAAACATCAATCCATTGACCGTTGACGCGTGCAGCCGAACATTTCAAGGC
>JANOTC010000533.1:0-3145 GCA_031416175.1 Gammaproteobacteria bacterium | reverse complement strand
CAAAAACGGTGTGTTTTGGGTACCAGTAGACGAGCCTATGCCAACCGGAAAACGGCAATAAATTGAAGGCGTTGAGTGATAGGCGGCTGGCTATGACGGTACCTTGGTGGTACCCAGATTTGAACCGTGCCAAAATTAATTACAATATCCTCGCGCCAACAACGCACTACCATACGCTGCTTCGTCAATTGTCGCACGCGCGACAGGTACACCTAACACTCTTTCACGAATCTTTAACCAACTGGCATTCTTAGCGCCGCCGCCTGCGCTTAATACATGTTTAGGATAAGATGCGCCGAGGTCGGCCAACAAGGAATAGCCGCGCCGTTCAATTTCCGCCATTCCTTCCAACAGTGCTTGAAAAAAAACGACATCGTCGGAAGGGCGCGGAGAAATTCGCGGCGCATATTGCGGATCATTTATGGGAAAACGTTCGCCGCGTCGGGGTAGGGGGTAGTAATTTAGGCGGGTGGAAATGTCGGGTTGCAATTGCTTACTGAGCTCGTCAATACGTGCTGGTGAAAAATGTTGGAGTAAAACCGCGCCGCCGCTATTGCTGGCGCCGCCGGTCAACCATTGCCTCTGCAAACGATGGCTGTATATGCCGAATTCGGGCGCGAATAGGGGCCGCGACGCGGCAATTTTTAATACGAGCGTGCTGCCGAGTGAGGTGACGGCGATACCTTCGGCGAGTGGCCTGGTAGTACTGGCAGCGGCGATGAAGGCGGCAATGCTGTCAGTTGTGCCAGCGACTATTATGGGTGAAGTCGCGAGTTCCAAGTGTTTTGTCCATTGCGGTGAGAGGTGGCCCAATGCGGTGCCGGGTGGTACCACCGAGGGAAAACAGGCTGAGGGAACGCCAAGTGTGTTGAGCCAGGTTGGCCAAGTCCGTGTGATTGGGTCGTAGCCTAATTTCAGTGCGTTGTTTTCATCACTAACACCAAATTGACCGCGCAAGTTGCCTGCGATCCAGTCTGCTTGCGTGTGAAACCAATGCGTTTTCGGCTGTTCATCGTACAAACGTAGTGCCTTGGCAAGGCCTGAACTGGAGCCATGTGCGCCGCTGGCCGCCGGCGCGTGTTGGCGGATTCGATCCGCTTCTGTGAGGCAACTCGCGTCGTTATACATTCGCGCGGGCGCGAGGGGTGTGCCGAATTTATCGGTAACTAACACGGTTCCTGATGTGCCGTTGACGCAAATTGCGATGATTTTCTTGCCTTTTAACTGCGCAAATAGAGTGTCTAACAGATGTATGCACGCGTGCCACCACAGTATCGGGTCTTGCAAGATTCCTGCGTCAGATTGTTCTGGCGCAGGTAAGGGCAGTCTTGTTTCGGCGATTACCGAGCCGTTGTCGTCAATCGCAACGGCTCGGCAGCCTGATGTGCCGAAATCTATGCCGATGTGGTAATTCATTGGGTGCAAGGGGTTATGCTCGCTTTGCGCCGGTGGAGTTGGTGAGTCCGTGGGCATATGTGTCGGCAACGCGGGATTGCATGTAATTCATTACTTTGCAGCGTCTATAGTTGCGCATTGTGGGCGTGCTCCATTGCTTGATGCCGAATATTTCGGCGTAGAAGTCGGGCTTCAGCGGATCGGCCATCGGGATGATGGCTTTGAAGTGGGTCCAGCCCATATGCAACGGTTTCAGGATGTTCTCGCATAGAAAATCTTGAATGCTGTGGCTTTGGCCGACGCACTGACGTACTAGGCGCTCCACTTCGGTGCCTTTAATCAGCTATCGGAAATCGCCGCATGGCTAAGCTCGGCATGACGGTTATGCGCAAGCTGAACGGTAGGAAGCATGACGCGCGGTAAGTGCATTCGAGAGCACTGGCTAGTTAGGAGCTCGAGCCAGTAGGGCCAGACGTGGTAGGCCACGTTCTGTAACGAAAATTCGTCGATGCAGGCTTTTTTCAGGTCCGACTTTAGTAGGTATTCGGCGATGAATTCGGCTTCGATGATTGCCTTTACGGAGCTAGCCTCATCCGCGATTTTTTCATCGACCCAGCGCGCACCAACATCGACGACTACGCGCAGTATTTTGTTTTTGTTGTCCAGCTCACCGACGACCGACTGTTTGACATTGTACTTAAATTGAACTGCCAAGGTTTCGATGTTGGCATCGTATTTCGGCTCGAAATCACCGATGCAGCGAGCGGCAAGATTGCGCACATACACGTCATGTATGTGTAAATTATCGATAGCTTTTTGCAGTTCAGCGCTAATCATGCGGATTTCCGCCAATCCGTTTCAGCAGGTGCTGGCTTGGTTGATGAAACGATTTTTAGCGTCGGGCGTTTGCGGGTCGGCTGGTCTATATCCCCCTTGAACCATTCGTCCAGCGAATGGGCACTCAAACCGGCGCCACGCCTCAGTTTTTCAAATGCTGAAGCGTCCCCACTCGCAAGTCGCAACAACTTGTCCATTGCCTCGGATTGCGCAACGTCGTCGGATTCGTATTTAGAAAACGCCACCGGTCCACCGCCAAAAATAAGCGCGGCTTCCGCCTGACTAATGCCCAGGTGCTTCCGCAGCGCGTATACCTCGGCGCCAGTCAACAAGCCATCCACGTGTTTGCGAAAGGCGATCATGGCGCGTTTGTTGGTGCGTGTCTGCGCAGCGTCGGCTTGCTCGCTGCCGCAAGCATCGCATTCCGAAAAATACAAGGGTGTTTGCCTCTGATGCCCTTTGTAGTCAGATTCTTCCCAGACTACGCGGTCATGCAATTGCCCCTCGCCGCAAATCGGGCAGGTTTTATTGATTTCGGTCATTCTCACCACCTTTCCTCGGACGGATGACACGACACGGTCAAAATCACCTTGCCAGTGCGTCCAATCGCGAATTTAACGTAATATTCAAGAAGCATTTCTTTATGGGCCGCCGGTACCCAGCTCTTTTCAAACAATCGGTAGCTATCGCAAGCCGCCCACGCGCCACAGGGTTTATTGATGCACCATTCAGACCCTTTAAACTCGCCTTTAGCCAACGCCAGGTTGATTAAGCGAATGACATCAGAATGATCGAGCTCGTATTTCTTTAGGTCGCTCGCACATTTTTGGGTCCAAGGCACAATGGCCGATTCACCGAGTTCTAGTATGGGAAGAACATCTTCTTTACTGTAAAGTGGACCGCCCGCGATACG
>JANOTC010000532.1:0-3417 GCA_031416175.1 Gammaproteobacteria bacterium | reverse complement strand
ATGTGCTGGTGGTAGCGTGCCAGCACGCTGTAGAGCAGCTCGCCCGGATAGACTTGCGGGAAATATCCTAGCGTCATCACGCGGCAAACTCACGCATCGGTGGATGTATGGCCCCTGCAGCCAACAAAGCGTCATAGGGTGAAATATTCGTTTTGCCTGCCTCAGCGATAATCCGTCGCAGATCCTCGGCAGGCATCTCTTCGACCGGAACTGGCACCACTTTTGGCTTCTTGATCTTGAGCGGGCTCGCCGTCAAGCTCGCGATAATTTTATTTAGCAATACAAGTGGATCCTTTGACTCATTACTAGCTACAGCCTCGTCAATCAAGAGCTTGGCAACATCCTGTGCCACACCTAGCTGCGTCAGCGCTATCGACAAACGGTTCTCAATTGGGTCATCGGTGCTGGTTTGGATCGGTGGGGAAATTTCCTCAGTCACCGGTCCCATACTGCCCCCACCGCCAAGTGCTCGGTTCAACACTAGCCCAATGTGATCGTTCAGAGATTGTAAGTCGTCGAACTGGCTGCACTTAATAGGATCGTTCTCGCGCAAGGCTTCGATCATCGGTCGAACCAGTGCAAACTCCTCCCGCGCTACCTGTTCGAACAATTCTTTCGTCAGGATTTCAGATTGCCCTTTGCGAAGCTCGCTGATGCCTACAATGCGCAATTGCACCAACATGTATAACTTCACCGCCAAGTCTGTGACGCCTTGGGTCTTGTCATAGAGCACCGCGTCTATTTCCGGCGTGAGCTCGGTCAGCGTATTCGTCCACTGGTATTTCCAGAGTTGTTTCATGAAGGAATCCCACATAGGTCCGGGCGCCATTCGCTCCCATGTCAGCGAACCTAGTCCTGTGGAACGCCGCGCACTGCTGAAACTTCTTTGTATGATGGACAACGCTCCCATTGTTCCGATCGTTACCACCGGTACCCCAATGGTATTGACGAGTTTGACCAGAAATTTCATGAGAGCGTCCGCTCCCACTTTTACCGCTTTGAGATGTTGAATTTCATCAATGACCAAAGCGCCTAAGGCATGAAGGTGAGCAACATGCGCCATATTCGGAAGCATCTGTTCAACGCCGACATGGGTGGCATATCGTTTGACGTAATCGGTACCAATCAATCGATCAATGGCGTCGAAAAAATCGATACATAATTGTTTCAACGACCCTAGTGCCGGCGCTTCAAGGCGTAACCAAACGATCTGTTTTAGCCGGAATGGCTGCACATGATCGATTACCTGCGGGTACAGCGCCAGCACGCAATTCATCGCGAGCGTTTTGCCGACGCCGGGACATCCCAGCAAGGCGAAACTTCTGGCCGTGTTTTGTACTGGCGATACTGTTGGAGCATCCAATGAACCCGCTTCAATACGTTCAATGCCATTTAGCAAATGATGTAAATAGCTATGAGTCAAAGGATTGCGACCGACATAACCTTGGCGAAGCAGTAAGTCAAATCTTTCCGCCAAATCCACTTGTCTTGCCTGAGGGAGAAAAGTATTACTTAGTCGCGCTATGCAATGTTTCCGGATAAAGGCTGGATAGGTTCTTTCCTTCTCGTCGAATACAGGCTCCTTTTTTAACGCCTTCAACAATTCCTTTTGGGATCTCAACGGCGGCAGCATTGCGATAAAAGGATTGCCAGCATATTCGGGTAAGGTTGGAACATCTGAACTACTCATCGTCTTCTCCTAAAATTTCTTCGATAGATGGCATGCTGTAGTCGGCCACGCCGTCGGATTTGCTGCCCGGAAATTCGATAATTTTTGCGCTAGCCCCTTCTCCTGTGAGCTTTTTTTGACCAGGTCGAAATACTTCCGTTTCACGATTCGCCTGCTTTTCTTCAGCACGATTACCTTGAATATTTTTCGTGCGATTCGCATCACTGTCGGCACTGGGTTTGCCGCGCTTATGTAGGGCTTCAGCGACTGTCTTCTCAATCGAAGCATTCAGATCAACACGAGCCAATTGGCGTGACTCTTGCCGATTTGCGGCCCCGTGTTTATCTAGTTCGTTTTGCTGCTCAATTTCCCACAGTGACGCATTACGATGAGCGCGGCTACGATCAGTTAATGCGCATGTCTGAAATGGATTGGAAGATCCTGTTCCATGCAAATAGATCGTGTCCAAGTTTCTCGGATCATAGGAGACGTTTACTTCCCAAATTCCGTTTTGCCGCGCTTGATCGAACCACCTTTCCTCCATGGCTTGTGCGCAAGTGTAAAAACTCCCCATATGCCTAATGCCGAATGTCGTCACGACTGCTTTGTCCGTGGGCATCAAGCTAAACTCGACGAAATCCTGAGGAAACGAACGCATTGCCCCGGTGCGATACGTACGACCCCAGCCCCACAACTCAACGGGGATCGGCGGGACACCATCCGCTTTGACATCGCGATCTTTGTCGTACTTTGTTATTTCTTTGTGGTTATTTTTGTAGAGCGTACATTCGATCACTATGCGCGTGAACTCATCGATGTCTAGCACGGCATCTAGCCGATAATCTTTCCCGCCGCGGGCACGGAAGTCCTGCTCGATATAGCCCGGAACATATGGTTTAAACATTGCAGGCAACAAGTTGAAATGCTGTTCAATAATTCCCTTCCAGTCAGCCCGATACGCTGCTGCATTTTCTACCGAGACATTAAAGTTATTGATGAGGGCATCAATTTTCGCTGATTCAATTTCACCGCGATCACCTAAAAGAACCCCAGGTAAAAAATGACAGGGCCAATCTTCGGGTTCGATATCAATGCCAAACTTTTTACAATATTCGACCTTGTCAGCAGCCGTGTTGGCTAACGCCATCATGGCCGTGACCCATGAAGGGCCTTCAAGGCCAACATAGAGACCCACAATCATTCGACTGAAAACATCTATAACCACATAAATGACCGGTCGCCCAATGATGCGATGTCGATTCAAGCGTGAAACTAAGTACACATCCGCGATCGTCGCATCGATTTGGTAGCGATCTCCCGGCCCCATGACTTCTGCATTAGAAGTACCAATGAGTCCGCGAAAATCTTTGTCGTAAACCCGTGCCCCTAAACGTTTGCGTTTCACGTCAAGGCGAACATGATCTTTGTCTGACCAATACTTAAATTGCTCGAAAGTAGGTACACCTCCAGCTTGACGTGCGTCCTCCGATGTCACATGGGTGACATTGCCGGTTTCCGAGTCGATGATCTTGTCGCAAAAGAAATCTTCAACAATCTTGTGATAGGCATCTTTTAGCGACCATTTTTTTTGACGATCGCTCGCATAACACCGAGAAAATCCTACCCAGAAAATATTGCGAATATTTTCTGTAACGTTGGTGCCTGTGGCATGTCCGTACTTGCGCGGACGACCGCGTTTTTTCTTGGAGGCTTTTCTGGCTTTCCCCTTCGCACCACTATTTTGATAG
>JANOTC010000531.1:0-2216 GCA_031416175.1 Gammaproteobacteria bacterium | reverse complement strand
GCTCCGCTGTTTGAGAGTGTCCCGCCTAAACTCTACGGTGGGACCGAGCGAGTCGTGGCTTATCTAACTGAAGAGTTAGTGAGACAGGGGCATGAGGTGACGCTGTTCGCCAGCGGAGATTCGACAACGCCAGCCAATTTGCGTGCTATTACGCCCCGAGCGTTACGCCTTGGCGCTTGTACAGCCGATCCGACCATGCATCATATCTTGATGGTCGAGCAGGTCTTAAAGGAATTGCACGATTTCGACATAATTCATTTCCACATCGACTATCTCCACTTCGCTCTTTCAAGACACCTAAAACTCACCCAGCTCACGACTCTGCATGGGCGCTTGGATTTGCCCGAGATTCAACCTATCTACCGCGAGTATCATGAAATGCCCGTTGTCTCGATTTCGGAAGCACAACGTTATCCGCTGCCACGGGTTAATTGGCAAGCAACGGTTCACAACGGTATACCCGTCGAATTAATGCAATTTCAGCCTAAAGAAGGTGAGTATTTGGCATTTATAGGTCGCATTTCGCCAGAGAAAGGGACACATACAGCGATAGAAATCGCACTACGTTTAGGTATGCCGCTGAAAATAGCAGCTAAAGTGGATAAGGTGGATCAAGACTATTTTAGCGCGTGTGTTCAACCATTGTTGAATCATACGGGAATTGAATATATCGGTGAAATCAATGATCAAGAAAAGAGCGCATTTTTGGGAGGTGCCTATGCGTTGCTTTTTCCGATTGATTGGCCCGAACCGTTTGGGCTTGCGGTGATTGAATCCATGGCGTGTGGCACGCCCGTTATTGCTTTCAATCGTGGCTCCGTGCCTGAGCTCATCAAAGACGGTGAAAATGGATTTATCGTTGATAGCGTTGAGCAGGCAGTGGCCGCCGTTCTGCGCATACCGCAAATACAGCGCAGACAATGCAGAGACTATTTTAACGCACACTTTAGCTCCAAGCGAATGGCGCACGATTATTTAGACGTGTATGAAAAAGTATGTCAAAACGGCGCCGTATTGCCGCTGCGTCCAATTAGGGTAAACGCACATGGTTAAAGATGAACTAATCGAAGTGGACGGTCGCCATTATGTGTTGGCTACCTCATCGCGGTTATCTGATCCACCGCGCGTGCTAAAACATGGCGATAGTTTTGCTGTATTTGATCGTAGTGGCGATGCTCAAGTTATCGGCTCAGGGGAACAGGGCATTTTTTTTGAAGGCACGCGGTATCTGTCAAAGATGGAATTGACCATAGAAGGTAGTAGACCTGTATTGCTCAATTCGACGATAAAAAACAATAACACGCTGTTGACCGTTGATCTTACGAATCCGAATTTGTATCGTCATGGCGAAAGGGTTTTGCCCCAAGGTTCTATACATGTATTTCGCGCGAAATTGCTTTGGGAAGGCGTGTGTTACGAACATTTGCGTTTAATTAATTACACGGATATTGACAGGCAAATTTCGCTCGGTGTTGCGCTTGATGCAGACTATGCTGACATTTTCGAGGTCCGCGGTAAAAAACGCGACAAGCGCGGTAAGCGACTGCCGGTACAACGTACCCGTAAGGAGTTGTTATTGGGCTACGTGGGACTGGATAAAGTAACACGTCAGACGCGCATAGAGTTTAGTGAAGAACCGACTTCGCTAGATGATAGCGAAGCGCATTTTAATAGCTTTTTACCCGCGGGCGGCGAGCGCGAGATAATTTTATTCGTGGAGTTTTTCTCACGCAAACCAGTGCCACGCAAAGCCTCTTACGATGTCGTATTACGCGAGTCGGCGGACACCTTGCAACGTGCGCGCAGCGGCGATTGTGCTGTTTCCACATCGAATGAGCAATTTAACAATTGGCTGAATCGCTCCCAAGCTGATGTACATATGTTGCTCACCCCGACCGAGCAGGGACCGTATCCTTACGCTGGGATTCCCTGGTTCAGCACTCCTTTTGGCCGTGATGGCATTATCACCGCACTGGAATATTTGTGGGTGAATCCTGACATTGCGCGCGGCGCCTTGAATTTTCTCGCTGCCCATCAAGCTACAGAGGAAAACCCAGATCAGGAAGCCGAGCCAGGAAAGATTTTTCATGAAGTGCGTAAAGGTGAAATGGCGGCCTTAGGTGAAATACCTTTCGGATTGTATTACGGTACCGTGGATGCGACACCGTTGTTCGTGATGCTGGCGGGGGAGTATTACGACTGCACTGGCGATCTCG
>JANOTC010000530.1:0-4381 GCA_031416175.1 Gammaproteobacteria bacterium | reverse complement strand
ATTCCTTAAATTACTCAAAAATGATTCGCCGTCAAGACGCGATCATGAACAATTAAGCTAAGCCTTGTCTAGAACGACGATTGCGCGCAACCCATGAGCCACCTAAAAGCATTAAGAATCCTTCCAAAATGCCCATTGATCCACCGGAAACTGCAGCCTCTGGGGCATTAAAGGTGACAAGTAGCGTCGGACTTTGGATGTTATTTGGCGGAATGCTCGCTACTAAGACTGTCGTTGCGGCCACCGCACTGCCACCTACCCCGATGCACCTGAGCACGAAAGTGCTGGTTGAAGAAATGTTGCTAATTTTTTCGCTACCGCTCAAAGCCTTGTCGCCACTCCAACTATCCGCGCCTGTGCAACTAGCCGCATTAGTACTGGACCATGTAAGGGTCACCGCGTCATTGGTGGCAACCGAAGCAAACGAGCTGCTTAAAAGCACTGCCGGAGCATTGACCACTGTTCCTGCGGTTGCGCGCACTTCGCCTGCTAGCGCGGATGTGTTACCAACGAGATCAAAAGCTGACACGGCGTATGTATAAGTAGTGAGAGCGACGAGATCAGTATCACTAAACGACGTCGCCGAGGTGAGTTTAATCTGGGTGCCATTGCGGAACACTTTGTAGCCAACCACATTCACGTTATCCGACGAGGCGTCCCAACTTAAATTTACCTGTGAACGTGAAATCACACTAGCAGCCAATGTAGTGGGAACTGAGGGTGCAAGTATGTCCGTAGGCAACTCACCTTTACTCAGTCTGTACGCCCAAGTACGGCGACCAGTAGGACTGTCGCTGATAAATATAAAAACGTTAGAAGCGGGGTCGTAATCCAACGCATGAAAACTCTGAGTTCCAACCGTTCCGCCGCCTTCAACTTGAATCGCCCTTACTGCCCACACCTGGGACATCGGATCAAAAGTGTGAAAATGATTATTGTATACACCGCCGCCAATAACCCGATTCTTCGCGTCGTACGCGAAACCCGTTTCGGGAAGTAACGGGCCAGTGCCGTTGCCCGTTTCTTGAATCAAAGCCGAATTGATCGCGTTATCGTTGCGTTCTAAAGCAACCTCCCAAACACGGCCATTGCTTCCGAAGAAGTAGAATTTGTCATTCGGCGGAAAATAGACCAAGTTTTTCGCATAACCGAACGCGCCATTGGTAAACGATAACACGCGTTTAGGTGCCGCGCCCGTAGCAGGATCGTAGGCCCAGATTCCAGTCTCATAATCAAAAACTATGATTTTCCCTGTTACGGGATCAACTTCTGAGGCCGAATAAGGTGTCCACGGTGGACTTACTGTGAACCGCCATGTCTTAGCATTAATATTATAGTGGGCAATTGGCCCGCCATGGGCAGCGCCGCGTACGCATTGATTACCCGGCGAATCTCCTCCGCGTAAGATTACTAGCTCTGACCCATCTTTGGTTATTGCACGCAGGTCGTACGTATGGCGCGCCGTGGGATGGCCTGTGTTTATCCAACTCCCATTTTTCTTGTCGAAGTTTGCAGCGTCACCGGATGCCCACATGTCATCGCAAAGTGTCGATGTGTTAGGAGTGGCCGTTGTGCTCTTCCATGTCAACGTTGTGAGGTTGAATTCATCAACATCGTCACGCATAGTCGACGAATGGCCTCCGCCAAACATTAACATCTGATAATGATGCGCATCGAAACTAAACCCGCTGTAATCAGTAATTGCGCGACAGCTAATATCACCTTTCGAAGTGGTGCAGTTATAGCCGCCGAGATCGCGTGCGGTGTTGTCGGCGAGGGCGCTGAAGTCTCCGGCAAGCACTGGAAACGGCAAAATTAGTACGAACGCGTATTTCTTTAGCACGTTGTGGATCTTCATTTAAAACCTACTATAATCTGTTAGTTTGCTGGCATGGACATTAAAATTATCTTACCCAACGCAAACTCTCACTCTCCACCGACTGCGTCACATTCCGAGAGAAGAATTTGCTTCTATACATTTATCGGAAAAGCGCCCCGTTTTACTTAATTTGTTACTATGGTCGCGAATTTTAAATACCATCGAAAACTCATATTTCATACCTTTTATGAAAACTTCTTATTTTCAATTTCTTAAGGACGACAGACTGCACAACTATCATCAGACAAGAGCAGCCTCGTGATGCAATTCAATACTTGGCGCGAACAAGCTACCACGTTCGAGTGCGAAGGCTGTCGGCTCGTAGGCATAGTCAACCAGCCACGTGAACCTGGTACGACGGGCGTAGTGATCGTCGTTGGTGGGCCGCAATATCGTGCAGGAAGCCATCGCCAATTTACCTTGCTCGCACGGTACTTGGCTAATCAAGGGATTTCTTCTATTCGATTCGACTATCGCGGCATGGGTGATAGCGAAGGGAATATGCGAAATTTTGAAAACGTGGATTTAGATATTAGGTCGGCAATCAATACGCTTACGAAATATGCACCGTCTATGCGTCATGTCGCGATTTGGGGTCTATGCGATGCGGCGTCCGCAGCGCTATATTATTCACAAACAGATTCCCGAGTCACGAGACTCATTCTTCTCAACCCTTGGGTACGCACAGAGGCAGGCGCCTCCCGCGCGCGTCTCAAGCACTATTACTTATCACGCTTAATGCAGCGGTCTTTTTGGAAAAAGTTACTTTCCGGTAATGTCGCGCTAGGTAAGTCCGTTGGCGAACTCTCGAAATCCGCCCACAGTGCCGCTACGACGTCAAGCTCATCGGTTTCAGCGCCGATAGACTCCCGACATGGCAGCGCTGGTTATATTGACCGCATGCGGCTTGGACTAACTCGCTTCGATGGAGAGGTCTTTTTCTTATTAAGTGGCAACGACCTTGTCGCCCAAGAATTCCAGACCCTGATCGGCAGCGACAAACACTGGAAAAAATTGCTTAGAAATCAAGGTTGCCATACACACATTATCAGTGACGCTAACCACACGTTTTCTCGCGATGAATGGAGAAACTCAGTTTCGGCCTTAACCAGCAAATGGCTGATCGACAGCGAGATTACAAGAGGCGGTCATTTTAGAGACATATTATGAAATTTGCCTCTTCTTTTTTGCGTATAACATTCACCACACTTTCGCTTTTGAGCGCTGGCGTTGTGGCAGGGGCTAGCCCCGTTATTAACGGAGAAGCACTCACTTCTACAGAAGTATTGCTACTTACTCCGGTTTGTAGATTAATTCTGGTTGACAGGCCAGGAGCACACATAAACGAGAATGCAAAAAGACTTAATGCCGATGTGCTCGCACGCCCTGAGTTCCAAATGGCGAGGAATTCGATTCATTTACACCATTGGTGCTGGGCTACTGTTGCTAAGACAAGATATATGAGGACCAATTCTTCGACGGCAAAATTTCACTACCAAAGTACATTTCACAGCGACATGGATTATGTAATTCGAAACATGAACGCCGACTGGGAGTATATGCCTCAAATGCATACCGAGAAGGGTGAAATGTATTTCACTCAGAAAGATTACGTTGGTGCGTTGAATGAGACTGTTAAAGCCTTGAAACAGACGCCTAATTATGTCAAAGCCCATGCGCTTCAAGCTAAAGCGTTTATCGCGCTAGGTCAGAATGAGAACGCACTCGTTGCTGCCACGGAGGGTCTCCGGCACGACCCTTTATCGCGCGTACTCAAAAGGTTATACGATGAAACAGGCGGAAAGCCTCCCTACCCGACCCCTTACGTCAAGTCGCAGGAAAATGCAGCCGAATCACCAACCTCAAGCGAAACGCTGTTGACTGAACCGACTCCGGCGCCAGAAATAGAAAAAAGCCGCACACCAGAGCCCCTCCCGCCTAGCACATCCACGCCAGACGGCAATCCCAAAGACAATCCGTATTGCCGATTTTGCCCTGTTACGAATTAGCCTAACGCCATTGTAATCCGCAGGCACGCGCCATTTTCGCAAAATTTTCATTGGCACGTGAGATGAGTTCGGTTCTCTTCAGTTGCCTAACGTCCTCGGGTATGGCAAGAACTTGTCCCGCATGCGATTTCAACTCTTTAAGACCAACGCAACGAGCTTGTGCTGGGATATCCCACGTACCGAGATAGAAATCCAATTTGCACGGTTGATCACTTAACCCGAGATGTGGAACTGCGAAAGATTGCGACGTAACGTTTCCGTGGAGGCTAGTGCCTACAAACAGTCTCGCACGAGCAATGACCAACATTATTTCCCAGATTGAAGCATCGTCACGCACTATCTCCGCAGGAGTTCGCAGTTTCGCCAAAATATTGCGAAGGGCAATTTGGTCGTCCAGTCCAACGTAGCGCCCAATCGGCAAAAGTAGCGCTCGTAATCCGTGCGCTTCATATATTGACTCGAGCGTGGAAACAATAGCGTCCACGTTTTTGCG
>JANOTC010000529.1:0-8955 GCA_031416175.1 Gammaproteobacteria bacterium | reverse complement strand
ACGCAATGTCCCCCGGTGCAAAATTTTCCCCAGTATTCCAGCCGCTGGTGACGTTGCGCGAAAAGTCAGGCGCTGATTTGGTGGTTTTTATTCGCCCGTTCTCCGCCACCAATAGCAAGAGTTGCGGAATCTCGTGGATTAACGGCGCCAACAGCTTGCCTTTGGACGCAGCGCTCGCATTTTCGGTTGTATCAGAAGGGCAAGACGGAATTAATTTCTGTGACGACCACACCCTGGCTCACGAAATCGGTCACGCCATGGGCAGCGTGCATGATCTCGCGAACAGTCAAATCGTCGGTCATTTTGCCTATTCGTACGGATTTGGCGCGATACGCAATGCGCAAAACCCGCAGGCGGTCGAATTCGGCACCGTGATGAGCTACTTAATTCCACAAAGCGGCCGCTTTTCTAACCCGACAGTCAGCACCTGCTTCGGCAATCCTTGTGGCGTAACAGGAAAAGCGGATAACGCGCTATCCCTAAATAGCGTTCGCCAAACAGTCGCCAATTTTCGAGCTTCAGTCGTTATTTCAACACCTGCGACAGTTTCGACTCGTACTGCCACTAACATTTCAGCAACAAGCGCCACGCTTAACTCAACCGTGAACGCCCAAAGCTTAGTGACCACCAGCTTCTTTGAATACGGCACAACCACCCGTTATGGTCTAACATCGGCCAACCGTTCACTGCCCGCTACCTCAACGGTCGCGGCCATCGCGCTGCCGGTTACCAATTTAACCTGCGGCACGGATTACCATTTCCGAGCGGTGGCCACCAATGCCGATGGGCGCATTAACGGGAGCGACGCCACGTTCACCACACTCCCCTGCTCGGTTTTACCGCAACCTGTGTTGGGCGCCGTGACTGCTGTAACAACGCAGACACAGGCAACGGTACGCGTGGAAATTAATCCTAATGGTGTCACCACCGCCTTCAGCGTGGACTTTGGCACGACAACAACCTATGACAAATCCAGCGCATTTGGCAGCGCTGGCAAGGGTTCGGCAATGGTGGCCGCGAGCATTTCCCTGACAGGTCTAACATGCAGTACGACTTACCATTATCGCGTGATCGTCACTAACGCTAATGGCGCCGTCACGGGGGGCGACAATGTTCTTACGACCAACACGTGCGCGACGGCATCCATCGCGACAATTACCCCCACCAATGTCGGCGTGACGTCAGCGACCGTCGCCGCCCAACTTTCCGCGATTGATCAGCGCGCGGAAATTTACTTTGAAATTAGCACGTCCGGTGGCGCGCCAATTCGTACCACGCGACAAATATTCCAAGCCGGTTTAGCCCCCGTGCGGGTGAGTCAATTTGTTTCAGGCTTGCAATGTTCCACCAAATACAATGTTACCGTGGTCGCGTTGGTAGGGACTGGCAGCTTACCCGGCACAACGCAAGCTTTTACCACCTTAGCCTGCGCCTCTGTATCGGCTGTTGCGGTGACCGGTGCACCCACTTCCATCACACTCACCGCAGCAACACTCAACGGCACCGTCGACGCTGACGGCTTCCCAACATCTGCGCATTTCGAATACGGCCGCACAACGACGTATGGTTCCACCACGCCCGAACAAGCGCAAGGCAGCGGCACGGCACCAAGGTCGATCTTGGCCGCGATTTCCGACTTAAGCTGTGGCACTACGTACAACTTCCGATTAGTAGTGAAACGAGACGAAGGCGGCGCCGCACCTGTCATATCCACAGCCTTCAATCAATCCTTTGCAACACTGGCGTGTTCCAGCTTGGCCGTAAATGCAGTACAAATTGAATGGGTGGGGACGGATGCTGCGCGTATTGCCGCGTCGTTAGCCAATGTGACAGGACCAACCGACTTTTTTGCGGAATACGGCACCAGCGCACAATTGGGCTCTGCCACCATGCCTTTGTCTCCCAAACCAACGACAAACAGTACGGTAGTCGCGTTGTTAACCGACCTCACCTGCGGCACCAACTATTATTATCAACTCAAGGCGATTTCCGGCACGACGACGGTCATTAGCCCCAAAGCAACCTTCGATACCACACCGTGTACTCCGCCACCCTCGGCCATCACCTTAGCGGCCACTAATATCGGCGAAGACAAAGCCACGCTCGCCGCCGATGTAATAACGAATAATATACCTACTAGCCTCGCCTTTCAAATAAGTGAGGATGGGAATACAAACTGGACCGCCACTAAACCGGTCGCGGTATCCCCCGCAACTAATAAGCAGAAAACGCAAGCACCTGTCGATAATTTGCAATGCGGAAAAACCTATCGCTATCTTGCAACCGTCACCAACGCCATTGGTGGCGCCACCGGCGATGAGATGAGTTTCACCACAAATGTCTGCTCCAGACCTATCGAGTCACCGATTAACCTAAAGTTCACGCACATTTCCGCCGGTGAAAAGCACACCCTCGCCATTCGCCAAGACAAATGGGTGGCCAGCTTTGGCGACAACAGCATTGGCCAGTTAGGTTCGTCTTTTCAGTTGCAAAGGGTCGTACCGTCCATCGCAGTTATTAACGATTATTTTGGTGATGTCAGCAAAATCTCGGCGGGCGGCCAACACAATTTGGCGACACGAAGCAATGGCGAAGTGTACGCCTGGGGTGAAAATCAGAACGGGCAATTAGGCGACAGCACTACCGGGTCGCGCTCGTCACCGAATCCGGTTGATACGGGCACCGGCGGAACCTGGACCGGGCTGATCGAAATCGCGGCGGGTGGAAAGCACAGTCTTGCGCTCGACAACAATGGGAATGTATTTTCCTGGGGCTACAATGCGAGCGGACAGCTAGGTTTAGGCAGCGTGACTGAAAAGAACTCGCCGGAACTGGTTAACGTGAATAGTAGCGCATCTGCTCCGCTCAAGACCCCCACCCAGTTAGCCGCCGGTTTCGACCACAGCCTCGCCTTGATGAGTGACGACACCGTCATGGCCTGGGGCGCCAATAATGTCGGCCAACTCGGGGACAGCACTCTCATTTCTCGCACTGAACCGGTGCCCGTGCTTGTATTGACCAACGTCGCTAAGATTTTCGCGGGCGGCAACCAAAGTTTTGCACTCACGAAAAACGGCGACCTCTACGGCTGGGGTAACAACGGCCTCGGGCAACTTGGCATTGGCACTTCCGTGATGAGTTCCACGCCCACGTTAGTCAAAGGCTTGAACGGCAGCGGCAAAATAACGGGCGTAACTGCCGTTGCGGCGGGAAGCAATCACACCCTGGCGCTGCTTAGTACCGGCGAGGTTTTAGCCTGGGGCGATAATAGTAAGGGCCAGCTCGGCTCCGGCACGACAACAAACTCGAATGTGCCCTCCCCCCTAGCCGGTGCAAGTGGTGGCAAGTTTGTGAATATTAGTGCCATCGCAGCCGGGAGCGCCCACTCCGCCGCCATTACGACGGCCGGAGAAGTGTGGGCTTGGGGCGACAATTCCTTTTACCAACTCGGAATGGACACGGCTACGCTCACGCAATCCAACGCACCTATTAAGGTGGCTTTACTGCCGGAAACGGGAGGAACAAAGATTGGCGTTGCGGAACTCCTAGAAGTTGATGAAGGCGGCCAAGCAGAGTTGGCTGTGAGCCTTGCGCGCCGACCGGATAATAGCGTCACAGTTCAAGTGGTCGCCTTTGACGCAAAGATAACTGTCTCCCCCGCCACGCTGGTATTTACAACCAGCAATTGGGACACGGTGCAGAAAGTGCTCGTAAAGGCGCCGGTTGATACCAACAAACTCGACGACTCTAGTTCGATTACGCTGAGTGCGGGCGGCGCCGCCAACGTCGACGTGCAAGTCAATATTGCCGATACCGACTCACCCAAACCCGCCAAAAAAAGTAGCGCACCCAAAGGCGGGGCGCTCGACGTATTGTTATTGCTCGTAGCCATCACGTTACTGACGCGTCGACGACGTTTCCTGCGCACCCATTAACGTGAGTCCGCACAGGATTCATTTGCCGTTTTAGGCGTAGACATAGTCTAATAGCGCCCATGCGCTTTTCTAAGGGAACTGTCATGGTAAAACTAGGTACACCGCTGTCGCCCAGCGCGACGCGCGTTATGTTATTGGGTGCGGGCGAGCTCGGCAAAGAAGTAATCATTAGCCTGCAGCGCTACGGCGTAGAAGTCATCGCGGTAGACCGTTACGCCAACGCACCCGGTCACCAGGTCGCTCATCGCGCTCATGTTATTAATATGACCGACGGTGCGGCTTTGCGTCGGCTGATTGAAGCAGAAAAGCCGCACATCATCGTGCCTGAAATTGAGGCGATCTCGACGGATACGTTGGCGGAAATTGAAGCAGCCGGGCTCGCGGAAGTTATACCGACGGCACGTGCCGCGCAATTAACGATGAATCGTGAAGGCATACGCCGTTTGGCGGCAGAAACCTTAGAACTGCGCACATCGCGCTATGCGTTTGCGTCCACTTTGAACGAACTGCGCATGGCGGTCGATGGCGGCGTAGGTTATCCGTGCGTGATAAAGCCTGTTATGTCGTCATCCGGCAAAGGCCAGTCTATCGCACGCGAACCGCAGGACATTGAAAAATGTTGGAACTACGCGATGAGTGGTGGCCGCGTTGCGATTGGTAGAGTTATTGTAGAAGAAATGATTGATTTCGACTTCGAAATCACTTTGCTGACCGTACGTGCGCGCGGCGTTGACGGCGCCATCCATACCCACTTTTGCGAACCCATCGGGCACGTGCAAAAAGACGGTGATTACGTGGAGAGTTGGCAGCCGCAGGCGATGTCGGCGGTGGCTCTCGCACGCGCGCAAACGATCGCCAAGCAAGTGACAGACAACTTGGGGGGTCGCGGCATTTTCGGCGTTGAGTTGTTCGTGCGTGGTGAGGAAGTGTGGTTTAGTGAAGTCAGCCCGCGCCCGCATGACACAGGCATGGTAACGATGGTGACGCAGCGCCAAACGGAATTTGATTTACACGCGCGCGCTATTTTGGGATTGCCCGTATCGACAGCGATGTTATGCGAAGGCGCGAGCGCAGTAATTTACGGCGGTATGGAAGCAACTGGCATCGCGTTTACGGGTGCAGACATCGCGCTGGGAGTGCCCGACACGGAGTTACGCCTGTTTGGTAAACCGGAGTCCTTCCTCAAACGCCGAATGGGTGTGGCCTTAGCCTATGGAAACAACACAAATGATGCGAGGCGACGCGCCAAACTCGCCGCGAGTTTAGTGCACCCTGTGAAAGACGGGCAGTAGCAGAAATTCAACCGAGGGAGTTGATAATCAACTCCCTCGGGCTGAACGCTAGCGGAAGCCTTCCTTGCTATAAATCTTCAAGCTAACGTAGGTGCCCAGCACCGTTCCAATAATCGAAACGATGATGATGGCGTAGAGCAACCCTTCTTCATATGTCATCCGTTTAATCTCCCGGCTTTTCCCAAAAAACGTTACCAAGTTATCTTGCCCGAAAGTTTGCAAGGCAGCAAGGGCGAATCGAGCGCCAGCGCACAGTATTCGCCGATGTCACAAAGTTCACATTTCCCTTTTTAGATTCCTATAAAACCATGTTTTATTTAACTTTTTACTTGTAGGGCGCGCCTTCGCGAGCGGGTCTTTATTATTTTCTTCCTTTTAATTCATTGAATTAGATGCCTAACCCGGGCTGTACCACATTTTTTTTCACTTAAAGAAATTAAAAGACACGGACGCTACAGAGGTACTGCGACTGAGTAATGCGAATCATGTGTTGCAACCAACAGAAAAGAGATACTCATGCTGGGGAGCGTTAAACAACCCGCCACACCCGAAGAATTGGTGATTGGCGTAGATCAATTGGTTTCACTGCCCGAAGTTTGCTTCCTCGTTAACGATTTGGTTAACGATCCGTTGAGTGAAGTAAATGAAATCGGACAAGTGATTGCTCAAGACCCTGACCTGACTGCGCGTCTTCTACGCCTGGTTAATAGCCCGTATTACGGCTTTACCTCACGTGTAGAGACAGTATCGCGCGCCGTGGTGTTAGTCGGCTTACGGGAACTCCAGCAATTAGTCTGGGCCAGCTCGGCGGTCGAGACGTTTGCAAAATTGCCTGCGAAAAAAGCGAATATGGCTGCCTTTTGGCGCCATAGCGTTTTTACGGCGGTAACGGCGCGCTTACTTGCACGCGAATGCCATATTTTGCATCCAGAGCGGCTGTTCGTTGCCGGGTTGCTCCACGATTTTGGGCAACTCCTAATCATGCACAAACTGCCGGAAGCGGCACTCTCGATCATGGCGTTTAAAGAACGCGGAATGACAGATCACGAAGCCGAAAGCAAAGTATTAGGATACGATCACACCGCGATTGCGCATGCGTTATTCGAACGTTGGGGCTTGCCAGAGAGCCTGCGCCTAGCGATTGATGGGCATCACAATCCTAGTACGTGCAAGAAATTTCCGATGGAAGCCTCACTCGTGTGCGTGGCCGATCTAGTGGCGCACACACTGGAAACAGGTAACGAGGAAAATCTAATTGCGCGCATTGACCCGTTTGCCTGGGCCACACTGGGCATCACGGAAACTCGATTGAAAAGCGTGATGCAGGAAGCCGTGATGCAATTTTTGGAAACACTGGAATTGTTACTGCCGGGTGCTGTGCAGCGCATGTAAGTGGGCGAAAATGAAGCGAACACGAGGACATCTATTAAAATGAATATGCAACACCAAGAACGCGCCGTCGTTCCCGAAGTAAACATGAGCACGCTGGCGCAAACAATGGCAGGCTCGCTGAGTCAACAGCAAACCCTGACACGTCTCGCCCATGCGCTCATTAAGCTATGCGGGGAAGACGGTCAGCGCTTGACGAATGATTTATCCAAGCATCTCAAAGACGCGGAAACCAGCATCCAAAAACGTTGCCACCGCGCGGAGAATGGTCAATCCGAAATACTGAATTCGCATTTAGCGCAAGATACGGAATGCGAGTTAATCAAGGCCGTGGTGACAGCGCAATATTTTGACCGTATCAATCAGCGTTTGAGCCATGCTTTATCATGCCTAACCCTAATTGATGCCGCCGACGAAAGCCAAGACAACGACGGTGCGCAGGGGCAAGAACGACGCGTCCGCATTCTATTGCGCGCCGGCCTGACGCTGGAACGCGAGCGTGCCGTTTTCGACGCAATTGAGCAAGGCGCTACCGTGGAAGACGCCTTACGTATGACGAATACCTGATTTCCTTCTCTCTGACGATTTATCGGCGGCCTAGCACCTTGGGATAGCCCGCACGCGGCCTTCGCGATACTATAAGCGCTAGCGTAGCCCTATTCACAGGTCATCTATATGTTTGGCAACAGCCCAGTTCCCCTCAGAAGCTGGAAACTCGTTGTTTTTGCAATAATGAGTTTTCTGCTTATATCGCCCGTATTGGCTAAAGAATTGCTCGACGTGCCAGTCGGCGTTTCCCCGGTAATGAGTTCTGCTGGAATCTACATTGCCCAGGCTAAAGGTTATTTCACCGAACAGGGTTTGGCGGTGAAACTCAATCCGTTTAAAGCCTCTGGCGCGAAGATGACACCTTTTCTGGCGACGGGCCAATTGTTTGTCGCCGGGGGCAATGTAACCGCCGGACTCTACAACGCCAACGCCAATGACATTCCAATTAAAATTGTTGCTGACAAAGGTTTAGTTAGCCCGAAGCACGGCTATTTGGCCTTGCTGGTCCGAAAAGATTTAATCGAAAGCGGGCGTTATAAAGACTACAAAGACCTCAAAGGTATGACCATGGCAGTGACGGCCAAGGGCGTTTCCCAAGAAATTGCCACGGAGCTTTTTCTGCACAAAGGTAAGCTGGCACTCCAAGATATTAAGTTAGTGACATTGGCCTACGCCGACATGAACATCGCGTTCGCCAATAAATCGCTTGATGCAGCCGTGCAAATCGAGCCATTTGTGACCGTAGCGCTCGATAATAATTGGGCGTCGCGAATCGCAGGAAGTGATGAGGTGTATCCCAACCAGCAAAGCGCCGTGATCTTATATTCGCCCGTGTTCATAGAAAAATACCCGGAACAGGCGCGCGCGTTTATGGTGGCCTATATCAAGGGCGTGCGGGACTACAACGATGCGTTTGAAAAAGGAAAAAACAAAGACGACATCATCCGAATTTTGAACGACGCGACCGAAACTAAAGATCCCGATCTGTATCGACGTGTCGCCCCGGTTGGTCTCCACCCTGACGGAAAACTCAACGTACAGAGCCTAAAAGACGATGCGCGCTGGTTCCTTCAACACGACTACTTTAAGGAAATGCCGGACGTTGATGCCATCATTGACGAAAGCTTCATCGACGCCGCTGTAAAAATTCTTGGGCCGTATCAACCCTAAAACGGGGGTTTTCTGATGTTCGCGGTTGACCTCCCACACGCCACCCGCGCCATCGAAATTCAAGCTAAGGGTCTGGGAAAAACCTATAGCGAGCGCAAGACTCAGACGGTCGCGTTTAAGGACGTGACGCTCGATATTTACCGTGGCGAATTCCTCGCCATCGTCGGCCCTAGCGGATGCGGGAAAACTAGCCTATTACGTGTGCTCACCGGATTAGAACAGCCTTCTTGCGGCGCGGTAGCCATTAACCGGGCGCAGGTGACTCACGCCCCGCCCTTTGCCATGGTATTTCAAGAACACGGACTACTGCCTTGGATGAGCTTACGGCGGAACATTCTATTTATGTTAGAGCAAAACACGGCCATGGCACCCTCGCAGCGAGAGTCTATCGCGGATAGCTACCTTGCCCAAGTCGGCCTAACAGAATTTAGTCACTACTTACCGCACGCCGTGTCCGGCGGTATGCGGCAGCGCATCAGTTTAGCCCGCGCCTTCGCATTTGAGTCCGATATTCTGGTTATGGACGAACCCTTTATTTATCTCGATTTTCAAACACGTATTATTCTACACAGGCTATTAATTAGCTTGTGGCAACCGAATAAGAAAACGGTGATATTTGT
>JANOTC010000528.1:0-2673 GCA_031416175.1 Gammaproteobacteria bacterium | reverse complement strand
TGTTCCTTTGAGATGTCAGTGCAAAACGTTTTATCAGTCGCGTTTATTTATTTCTTTGGCCAGTCGTCAGTCTTTTGGGTCGCCTGGCTAGCTTGCCACTGCTTAACGCTTTCGGGGTCCCATTTTTCGGAGGGCCAGCTCGGGGTATCGGCCTTTTTCTGTTCTGGAGTCGGCACGGGTGTTGGGGTCTCGGCGGCAGATTGAGCGACCGTCGATTCCGGCTCCTTCCAATTTGTGTCCTTGGGCCAGCCGCCTTCCGATCCCGACCATTGGCTTGCGTTCGGCCCGGCTGACGCGGCAGCGGAAGGCTCCGTTGTGTTTACAGACGCCAACTCCGACGGCGTAGTTGCAGCGGCTTGGACGGCTACTTCAGGCTCTGCCTCTTGCCATTTCTTCGCCCATTTGCCACCGCCTCCTTTTCCCGCCCATTTTTCCCACCAGGCGCCGCCACTTTCTTCTTTTTTGCCTTGGATACTGCTACCCGTGTGCTTAATAAAAACATCGTCCAGCGTAGGTCGGGCAAAGGCGATATTCTTGATTCGCACGTTTGCCGCCGCCGCTTTTTCCATGACGCGTGGCACCGCGCTGGCGCCATTGCTTACATACAAACGTACTTTTTCGTCTTCCCATGCGAGATCGCGCACGTAGTCTTCGCTGCGTAATTGTTGAGCGAGCCACTGCGAGCTTTCGTCGTTTTGTTCAAATTCAATGATGACGGCGTCGCCATTGATCGCGTCTTTCAATGCTTCCGCCGTACCGATAATCTTAATTTGTCCACCGGCAATGATAGCAACTCGATGGGAGAGTCGATCGGCCTCTTCCAAATAGTGAGTCGTTAGCAAGATGGTCAATTTAAGTTCGCTATTGAGTTTGCGAATGTATTGCCAAAGGCTCTGGCGACTCTGCGTATCTAGGCCAAGCGTAGGCTCGTCGAGAAACAAAACACGCGGACGGTGAATCAATGCCGTAGCAATGTCGAGCTTGCGACGCATGCCGCCCGAATAACTCGAAACGAGTTGATCCAAGGTATCTGTTAGCGAGAAATAATTTGATAGTTCAACGATGCGTGCGTCAATGTCGGCGCGCTTCATCCGATACAAGTGACCTTGCAACACGAGATTCTCGCGGCCAGTCAAAAAATAGTCGACGCCCGTTTCTTGAGCCACGTAACCAATCGAGCGGCGCACCGCATCCGCATCAAGATCCGTATTGTGGCCCGCGACGATCACTTCTCCGTCGTCGAAACCCGAAAGGGTGGTGAGTACGCGTATTGTGGTTGTCTTGCCGGCGCCATTAGGCCCAAGCAAGGCCAGAATTTCGCCTTCTGCGACATGCAAGCTGAGATTATCTACCGCCTTGGCGCCAGACGGATAAGTTTTGGTGAGGCCGCTGATCTTAATCATTGAATGTGAGCTTCCTTTCGCAAGTGCAGCATTATATACCTCGCACGCGCAGATACTGCCGTTTTTATGAGGTGCGGTTTAGGGTTTCGCGAGTCATCGCTGTCGATACACAAAATGGGTAATTTGTAGAGTCCACGATCCGTATTGTGTGAGTAGTTGTATCGGTCACTCATCAGGAAATTTGACAGTGATACGACCCGTCCCGTAAATTACCCCAAAGCTGCAATCGCGGCGTCTAATCAGGGATACCATAACGTGACTGGGTTGGCAGGGCAACCGACGAAAAGCGGAGTTCGCAGGCGGGCGATAGCGTGGTCATTGTTTGGAATTCTCGCGTTCCCGACATTAGCGCTGGCGGACGATTGGAATCCGTCGACGAAAGCGCCGAATGTTATTACTAACGAATTATCCCAGGATGGATTGCGTGTCGGTGGAATTGCGAATTCGCGCCATAACTTGACCATGTCTTATTCGGGCGCGGCGCCAATCATGGACACGTTCCGCAATAACTATTATGAAGTTTGTGTGTACTGTCACACGCCGCATGGCGCCAACGCGACGGCGGCCGCACCGTTATGGAATCGCACGGTCGCGCAACGTACGTATGAATTGTATCGTCAGCCAACCAGTTTGGGTCAGCCTGTCACTCAGCCTGGCCCCAACTCCTTGACGTGCTTGTCTTGTCACGATGGCGTAACAGCAATTGATTCAGTCATTAACATGCCGACGCGCCTCGCGGGTGCGTTCCGCGCGGGCTATAGCAAAGAGCAAGAAACGTCGGTAAATAAAGAGTTTCTTGACCGTTGGGCGGGTAACTCGCTGAATACCGCGCGAGGTGGTCACGGCGCGCTGAACTTGTCAGGCGATCAAGTCGGCCCGTGTTTAACGTGTCACAACGCTCAATCTGAAGTCTCGGGGTTCGCTGGTAACAAAGTGCCAAATTTCGCGCCCTTCGTCATTGGTGGTGTGCTAACAAATCGGGGTACAGTGAATAAGGACGGAGTAAGCGACGCCAATGGCCGTTATTACAGCTACTCGTTTTTCGACGGGGGTCCGAATAAATCAACCCAAGAAAATGCGTTATTCGATGATCATCCGATCGGCGTGCGCTACCCCGAGCAATTCGGTCGCGGTGTCGATTACAACGAGCCAACAGCGAAAAAGTCTAAAATTGCCTTTTTTGACATTAATGGCAACAACCATGCTGATCCAAACGAAGTGCGACTCTACGATACGGGCGACGGCTACGAAGTGGAATGCGGATCTTGCC
>JANOTC010000527.1:0-5814 GCA_031416175.1 Gammaproteobacteria bacterium | reverse complement strand
CGCCCATGCGGCCAACGTTCCAATTAGACCATTTTTTATTAGGGCTTTAACAAAGGTGGCAGCGGTCATAGTAAATTTCAGTTCTTTAGGTTTGAGTGTTTCAATTTGAAAATGATTAGGGGCGAAAACAATCAGGATGATTCGAACGGCAAAAGCACCGTTTTTTTCAAGCGCCGCCGCGAGATATGTGCTTGGCTAACAACCCTAGCTGGGTTGTCATTTTCAAGAGCTGACAGGGTGAGTTGTGTTAGCACCCTGTGACATATGATCTCTTATTGCTTCTCATTATTTAATTAATTGCAGTCATTTTTTCGTTTTGACGGAACTAAGGGAAAAATGCCCAAGTTCAATTCGGGCGCAACAATGACAGAAAACAACCTAGTGTGTCAACTTTTTTGTAATCGGCAACACAGCAGTGCAATCAGCTATCCCAATCCGGGCAACGATTGGGACTGAGCAGCAATGTGATGCGTTGGTGACGGAGCTGGGAGAGTTGGCGGCGGGGTGATTGGGTCGGTCGTGGACAGAATTAAGCGGCACGGGCGAACTCAAAACCTAGCCCCAGCGCTTTTGACTCATACCAAGCTTGCGCTTCCAGAAGCTCATGCTCTGCTTCTGGACGGAGCACAACCAACATCAGGGTTTATTTGCAAATAATTTGGATCGAACCTGTTCCCAGGGGATGGCAGTAGAAGGATCTGCACGGTGCGCAGCAACGCGACGATGAAGCTCGGCTTTTTGAGCTTGTGACAACTCAACGCGCTCCGGCGCCTCTGCTGCAATGCTATCCCATATGTCCTCAACGAGCTGGATGCGCTCGGAAACGGACAAGTTCATGTATTCAACAGTGGAGATAGGCGTAGGCATAGACGCAGTATAAATCAAGGCCAACGTTAAGGTAAAGGAGATAGGTCGGCGGCTATCACCTGGATAAGCCTTTTGGACTCAAAATAACTACGCAGCGCTTTTGACTCATACCAAGCCTGCGCCTCCAGAAGCTCATGCTCTGCTTCGGTAGCGTGTCGAAGAATAGTAGGCCAATGCAGCGTTTTCAAGGTAACCGTTTTAAGAGGCTGCAAGAGACACTCTATTTTCTCGCCAATTTTTCGCCAAAACCGGCGAGAGATTTGCTACGCTGAAGGCAACAAGTTAACCACCATGGAGATTTTTGATTTATGAAGACGAATGCAGGCACACCCGATCTCGAAATGGACGCGACTCAGCTTTATCGAGAAGAGTCCTTTACAGATCGACGGGTGGGTTCCTTGCGTTGCATGACGCCTGTATTGCCCGATGGCAGCCCAGATTCTTCACGTTCCATCTTCTATGTCGGCGAAACACAACTAATGACACCGATGGGCGCATTGCCACTTTCATTCGAAATTCCAGCCGCGAATCTCAAAGAAGCCGTGCAAAAATTTGGCGAAAATGCCGAAGATGCGGCACAAAGAGCGATTGAAGAACTCAAAGAAATGCGACGGCAATCTGCATCATCGCTCATTGTGCCAGAGCGCGGCGGAATGCCATCCGGACCTGCCCCAGGAGCGGGCAAAATTCAATTGCGGTAGAGCACTTAGCTGAACACACATTATGTACCCGCGCCATGGTTAAAAGGTCCTCATCGACAAACACTGTGGCCATACCTTAGTCGCCGACGTCAATTACAGACCGCCCGAGTGGAACGCCTGTGGCTGCCGGACGGCGATTTTCTCGACTTACTCCACGCCAGTGAACAAGGCTCTGGAATCGCGCTACTGGTACACGGGTTAGGCGGTTCAAGCCGATCACATTATGTCGGTGGATTACTAACCACGCTAGCGTCGCACGGTTGGCGTTCAGTCATGATGCATTTTAGAAGTTGCAGCGGCGAGCCTAATAAGCTTGCGCGCAGTTACCATTCTGGCGAAACCGGCGATCTTTCGACCGTTGTTCGCACGTTGCGTGAACGCTACCCTGGTGAGCCGATTTTCATCGTCGGCATATCTTTAGGTGGAAATGTCTTGCTGAAGTGGCTGGGTGAAACCGGCGCACAAAACCCGACGACGGCAGCGGTCGCGATCTCCGTTCCGTTCATGCTTGATCGCGCGTCTATTCAGCTCAATCAAGGCTTTTCGCGCATTTATCAAACTTACTTGTTGCGCGGTCTAGTTGACGTAACGGAGAGAAAATTCGCCAAAAGAACGGATGCGCCCATTCCGATGGAACAATTGAAACGCATTCGCACTATTTGGCAATTCGATGAATTGGTAACGGCGCCCTTACACGGATTCTCTAGCGCGTCGCACTACTATCAAGAATCTAGCAGCCGAACGTATTTACCCAGCATAACGGTGCCAACACTTATTATTCACGCAAGAGACGATCCTTTCCTGCCGTTCGACGCCGTACCAAAACCCATTGAGCTCAGCTCATCAACCCAACTAGAGCTTCACGACACAGGTGGACATGTTGGCTTTGTGGAAGCCACGACCGGCGCAACAGCGAGCTACTACCTTGACCGTCGTGTGCCGGATTTTTTCAGAAGGTAAAACGTGCGCCGCCAGATGCGGTAACTAGATGTGCACGGCGCACGTGTAAACACGGGATCTATTGATCCGCCAAGGCTGGTTCTTCTGACTGCCTCTTCTCCGGATCACTCGGCGGCGTGGGCTTCGCCACTTGCATGGATTCCTCACCTAGGCCGAACATTTCTGATCGCAAGTCCGGATTGTCGTCTGTTCCGAAAGCGACACCCGCGCCTTCTTTATTTATACAAGTAATTAGCTGGTCAGCGCGAAGGTTGGCTGGGCACTCCGCATTGGCCACGCCGGCTGCAATAAATCCGAAAACGATACCAAGCAATAAGTTACGCATAAATGGTCTCCTTTCCTAGTGCATGGCCTCCCCCCAAGGTTGAGGCACTTCCCTATGCCTCCCTTGCACGTGTTCACCACGTTAAAACGCGCAAACACGCCTGCCAAAGGTTCTTAGAATCCGTTGATATCCGACCAACTGCCAAAATAATACGCCCAAGAAACGGCTCCGACCATGCCCCAGAAGAACTAGGTCGAATGGCGGAGTCGCAAAAAAGAGACAGCCACCAGGTCGAAACAACGTAAGCGCGACGATTAGTCCGCATAGTGTCCGTCCTAAAAAAAGCCCCGCACTAGGCGGGGCTTTCAAACACTATACACGTCGACTCAGGGGCAAAGCGTCGTCGCCGTCAAACCGATGGTGCCGCACAGAGGCTGCATAACCGGAAAGCCAAATACTGTTCGGCCTGGCAAAGTCGCCCCGTTCCACAACGTTACCCGACCCGTGCTCGGATTGGCATTACCCACTTTCAAATAGTTTTCCATCACTTCAACTAAGTCGATAGGCCGCCCTAAGGACTGTGGCTTACCATCCGCCCCTGGAGTCCAGTCACCCACTTTGAAACCCGCTGGGATCAAAGCCGCGTCAGCGTCAGCCTGGGTGTACACCTTAACTTTCGGAATACCGTTGCCGTCTAACATCGCATTACCGTTCGCATCCGCATTAACAGGCAACAAGTACGGCGTGTTCGGTGACAAGGTCTTGTCATTCGACGTGCCGGACGGGAAGCAGTTATCGCAGTTATTCAACGTTTGTGGAGTACGACGATACCAATAGCCAGCGGCACTCAGGGTTGGCGCTTGGAACGGCTTGGTGACGCTTGACGTGGTTAACTTCCAAGGCGCGTCGGTGGTACCGTTGCCAGGCGCTAAACTGTAGATCGTTTTAGCCGTGAACGCGGTGCTCCATGCGGGCGTCCAATCACCGTCTGTATTGTTGGTGACGTGGGTAACAGCCGAATCAACGCAATCCGTTTGTTCAACAGCAGGTAAAGCTGAGCATGGCATAGCGACAGTGAAGTCACGTGCGCGTGATGGCTTACGCATACCCGCGAACTTGTCCAGCTTGCCCGCCGCTACTTCAGCCGCCGTTAATGGCGCATACAAAGGGTTGCCATTCAACGCGTTGTTGTCCACAAGGCTGACGGAGTAAGGATCGAACTTGAGGTTGAAGCCATTCGCGCTATACGCGAACATCCAGCCACCACGCCAATCAATATTCGGATCTTGACCGAACGCAGAGCGCGATGAATTGTCGACCTGATTGCGCAACTGCACCGCCGTGATGCGCGATACTTTTGCTACACGTGGACCAATCGGCAAATAGTGGAACAAGTCGTTTCGCGTAATTCTTGCGCCTGCTTTAACCGTCGTGCCATAGCGGAAACCACGTACCGTTGCCGCATCTGCACCCGACCACCAACGCATGCCGTCAGCGATCCAGTTGAGTGACGTACCTTCCATTACCGCCGGGACGGCCTCATCACTGTAGTTGCTGCGATGCAAATTGACATCCGCCATGCCGACTGCCACGTCCAAAGAACCATGCAAGCAGGTTTCGCTAAACATGTTCCAATACACACTGCTGCTATCGCAGGTCATTGGCCGCACGTAACCGGCAGTAGAATAAGGCCGACGAACATCTTCTATTTTTCTCTTCACAGCCCTATTTTCGTCCAAGCGATCATCAATTCGATGTTGCTTGTATTTCATTTCAACGATATTTTTACCAGCGCCTAATGTTGTATTAATTTCTAACTTGAGTTCGCCTAGCGCCGTGCCATCCATGCCCTGCTCGACTAACATTGACGTCAACCCAGCCGCCGTTGTTACTTTGATTGGCGCGGAGACTTCTTCATGCATATCTGAATTAAACACGAAATCGACGTGCTCTTGTGCGGTGAGTTCTTTTAGCAATTGAATATTTCGGCCAATTTCAATCTCAGACGCTACGATCACAAGATCAACAGCACCGCCTGGGTCACCTGCGCCTGTCGATGCACGCGTAGGACTACGGAATGCCGCCGCATGCGTTTTCACTTCCGCTGCGCAATCGGTATAGACCAAACCTTCAGTGACCCACAAGCCAACTGCTTGCGGACCTCGGTTGGTGGTACAGCCAATGATACCCACTTTCAAGCCACCCACCATTTTAAAATTGGTAGGCGGCAAAATGGTGGCAGCAGGGGTAACACCTGCATGATAAACGTTAGCCGCTACGGCGCCCCAGCGTTTAGCCGTGGTGGTGGTCGCAGGATAGGTGCTTGCAGAAAAGTGTTCTACAAATCGTGCTTTGCCGTATACGAAATCCCAATTACCCGGCGCGAATACGTCAACCTTAAACAAGTCGATGACATCTACCAACGCTTGGCCACGGGTATACAGCGCTTCGCCTGACCCTTGGATCGTATCGCCCGTATTAATGAGAAGTGTGTTTTTACGCTCGTTGCGAATCTTGTCGATTTTTGTCTTCAATCGCGCCAAGCCGCCCTCCATCCGACCCTTACTATCGCTGCGTACGTTTGGACGCGGCATCAAATGGCCGTGGATATCCCCCATCTGAATGAAAGTGATCTTTTTAGTGTTGTCGCCAACACCTCCATGCGCCATCACCGGCAAGACCGAACAGGCCATTGCACCACCCATCGCCACGGCCATAATGGCATTGAGGCGCTTAATTTTGAATTTCATATGAGAATCCCCCAAACTTCAGACTTGTGATTTTGCTTTACAATGACGCACCCTGGATGTTAGGGCAGCCTTAAAACCTTTATCAATTATTATTTTTTTTGCTCGCCCAAAAAAAACCCCGCACAAAGCGGGGCAAGTTATCGGGTGTTTATTTGGACGAATCTTGAACGTTCGGCCTTATGCAATCGCTAAAGTTTAGCGCTGCATTTCTTGCATTACGGACAGGCCGTTGTTGCCGTCAACCCAATGGTGCCGCACAAAGGCTGCATAA
>JANOTC010000526.1:0-3289 GCA_031416175.1 Gammaproteobacteria bacterium | reverse complement strand
GGTTCGACCAATAGTGGACCTTATGTTCAAGTTTCGCGCATGGGCAATCCGCTCGTTAATGAAGTGTTGATTCGCTTCAACAACAAAGACCGTTGGAATGGGACGGAGCCAGAACGTGAGTCCATGTTTATCGAGGATTATCGCAATCCTGCACTCGCCACGGTATTGAACGCGTTTTTCGGCGTTCCCGTTCCAGCCGCGCCACGTGGCGACTTGACCAGCGTTTTGCTGCAATATCCAGCGCCTAACACGGGTGTTATTTCCGAACTCTTGCGTTTAGATCTAAGCGTTCCAGCGACGCCCGTTGCCTCACAAAAGCGGCTAGGAATTTTGGCGCATGATGCGGCTGGAAACTCTACTCCGGACGTGGCCGCGTGGCCAAATGGTCGGCGCCCAAATGACGACGTTACCGATATTGCCTTGCGTGTAGTGTCTGGTGTGTTGTTAGGGACGGGTAATGCGCGTATCGGTGATGGCGTCAACGTGAACGTCGCCGCACCGGGCACGGGTCTCACCACCAACAATGTTTCGATGCAATTTCCCTATTTGCCAACGCCCCATGATGGCCGCAACCGCCGTCACGTGGATCCAGGCGAATAATAGGGACGGACGCGCAACATGGACAAACACGTATTAGCGATTGTGTTTTTCCTCGGTGCCGTTAGTGGAGCCACGGCAGGTGTTACACCTGCCGTGAGTTCTCCTCTGCTGGCGCGTTTGGAAGCGGAAATGCAGTCTAAGCCCAATGATATCGATTCACTGCATCGGATGGCGCTTGCGCTGATGCAGCAAGCTAGATCAAGTTCAGATGTTCGCATTGTGGCGCGGGCCGAGTCGACGATAGAGCGTGCACTTTTGCTAGCGCCTAAGCATGCGAAAAGCTGGGCATTGAAGGCGTGGAGCCAAATGTCGCGCCATCAATTTTCGGAGGTTTTGGTTTCTGCACGTGAGGCGCAGAAATTAGAAGTGGGCGAGCCACTGAGTTTGGGGCTGTTGGCCGACGCACTGGTCGAGCTGGGTCAATACGATGAAGCCATTGAACAGACACAGCTGCTGGTAGATCGGCACCCAGGCTTGCCGTCCTATAGCCGAGCGGCGCATTTGCGCTTTTTGCACGGCGACACACTCGGTGCGATTGAACTGATGGAACAGGCGGCACGGGCTGGCCAAGCGCAAAGCGAGGAACTGGTTTGGGTTTGGTTGCAATTGGGCGATCTGTATTTACAGGCAAACCAAGTAAATAATGCTGAACGGGTCATCCAACAGGCGAATCAAGTACAGCCAAACGCCCATGCGACCTTGGCGCAACTTGGAAAATTGCGTGTTGCCCAACAACAATACGAACACGCTGCAATCGCGTACGCGGCAGCGATAAAGCGTCAGCCGAATCCTGAATATATATTGGCAAATTGGAAATTGGCAAAACAGAAAGGCGATGCGCAAGGACTAAAGCGCGCAACAAAGTTGCTGAACGCAATGGCCTTGTTAGACGAAAAAAATGGCGGCTTGTCGCGGCGCACATTTGTTGAATTTCTATCTTTCGATCCAAACCGCCTTATTGAGGCAGAGAATTTGGCGCGGAAAGATTTAGAGGTGCGTTCTGACATTTATGGTGAAGACACCTTAGCTTGGGTGCTCCACTTGCAAGGAAAGGATGCAGAAGCATCGGCGCATTCCCTACGCGCTATGCGGTTAGGTACGCAAGACGTGAGCTTGTTGCAACATGCGGCGACCATAGCGCCTGCCAGCGTGATTTCACTCAATAAGGATGCCCCATGAACGTAGCGGGGTTTTTGCGAATCCTCCTGGTTTGGTCCGTCGCGGGAATCGCTTGCGCGCATCCACTGGGTGATAACTCGGTCAATCGCTTGGCGGCGATAGAAGTGAATCAAGATCGCATAGATGTTCGTTATTTGTTAGAAATGGCGGAAATTCCAACTTTGTTTGCTGGTCAAACGGCGGATGTCAACCAAGATGATGTGACGAGTGATTTGGAGTGGCGCGCGTTTAGTCGCAACCAAGCTGTTCAATTGCTGCCTCAACTCCAGCTTACGTTGGCTGGCGCGCCGTTAGCGCTGCGCCTTGGTCAAACACACTGGCAGATTAAGCCGGGAAATGCCGATCTTTCCGTGCTGAAGCTTACGTACCACTTTTCCGCGCTTATTCCACCAGGTGCGCGAATTACTGATTTAACTTACGCCGATTCTGCGGCGCCGGATCAACCCGGATGGAAGGGTGTAACGCTCAAAGCGGGGCAGGGCGTAGAACTCGTTTTCAGCAACGTTGGGCAAGATGACCCTACGCGCGGACTAACCTTATTTCCAACGATTCAAGGCGCATTGTTAGACCAAACTAGCGCACAGGCAAGTCTGGCTTTTGCGCCGGTGAGTGTGTCATCTAACACAAATGCGGACATGGAAAAGCCGATAGCGGTCGAGCAGTCTTTCAGTAATCGTTTGGACACCCGTATTGCTTCGAAAGCTGAGGAAGTTCCAGTGACGGAAACAATCGGCAACGAGCGCCCGCTGCCACAAGAGCACGGATCAAATCTGAGTTCGTTCTTCTTTTTAGGCATTCATCACATTGCAGTAGGTTGGGATCACCTCGCCTTTTTGTTAGGTCTATTTCTACTTAGTCCGGCTACGCGGGCCTTAGTAAAAGTAGTGTCCGCCTTTACGGTGGCGCACAGCATAACCCTGACGCTAGCGGCAATGGGTTGGATTTACGTGCCCGGTGCGTGGGTAGAACCTGCGATAGCCGCAACCGTTGCGTACGCGGGTTGGTTGAGTTTCGCTCGACGTAAGGCTTCGCAAGCGGTGGCGATGGCGTTTGGTTTTGGCCTTATTCACGGATTGGGCTTCGCGGGTGCATTTGCGGAAACCTTAGGGCAAACCAGTTTGGCATCGGCACAATTGCTCGACCTGTTGAGCTTTAATGTGGGCATCGAAGCGTTTCAATTGGCGTTGATTGGAATGGCGGTGCCAATTCGGTCGTGGTTGACGGGTCATAGTTGGTCGTTCGCTGCGCACCGTTACACTGCGTTAGGCGTTATGAGTTTTGGGTCTATTTGGTTAATTTCACGAACGTTAGGAGAATGGGTATGAAGACGATTACACGGGTTGCGCTGGCATTGGCTTGTTATGGAAGTGTCGCTCATGCGATGCCCATCGCAACAACAGGCATTTATTCTGCGTCGGCAGTAGCGATTATTGAGCCTAGCCTCACAGATACGCAAGACGGATCTAGCCCGCCAGGGGCGTTGCCGCTGTTGGTAAGTGCGTCGTCAAGC
>JANOTC010000525.1:0-13984 GCA_031416175.1 Gammaproteobacteria bacterium | reverse complement strand
CCTGGGCGCAATGGCGGCCAGCGTCAGCACTTCGTTTGCGGCGCCGGCCGCAATGGCTTCCTTGGGCATGCCGAAAACAACGCAACTGGCCTCGTCCTGAGCCACTGTGGGTGAGCCGACATCGTGCATTTCTTTTAGGCCGCGGGCTCCGTCGTCGCCCATGCCAGTCATAATAATCCCTAGTGCATTTTTGCCGGCGAACTTGGCCACAGAGCGGAACAATACGTCCACCGAAGGGCGGTGGCGGTTGACCAGCGGGCCGTCGATGACTTCAACATAATAGTAGGCGCCGCTGCGTTTGAGCATCATGTGTTTGCCACCTGGCGCAATATAGGCTTGCCCGGGTAATACGCGGTCGTTGGTTTGCGCTTCCTTTACTGTGATCTCACACAAGCCGTTCAGGCGTTCGGCGAATGCGGCAGTGAATTTTTCCGGCATATGTTGCACGATAACGATGCCCGGCGCGGTACGCGGCAATGCCGTCAGCACCTCCTCCAGCGCTTGGGTGCCGCCCGTGGATGTGCCGATGGCGACGATGTGTTCGGTGGTTTTAGACATGGCCTGCCCGGTTCGCGCGAGAACGGCATCGGCGCTCAATTTCTCGCGCACCACGGGGGCCGCAACGCGCGAGCGGACATTGCCTATGCTTGCCCGCGCGGCCGCCTTGACCGCCTGGGTAATCTCGCCGGAGGCATCCTCCAAATACGACTTCAAGCCCATTTTGGATTTGGTCACAATGCTTACCGCACCGGCGGCCAAGGCCTGTATGGTGGTTTCGGCGCCCTTTTCGGTGAGTGTGGAACAGATCACCACTGGCGTGGGTTGCTCGGCCATGATTTTTTTTAGAAAAGTGATGCCGTCCATTCGCGGCATTTCTACATCAAGCACGATAACGTCCGGCCATCGTTTTTGCATGTGCGTCATGGCGAAGATGGGATCTGACGCCGCACCGATCACTTCGATCTCCGGATCGCGATTGAGGATGCTCTGAAGCACTTGGCGCGCCACCGCCGAGTCGTCCACCAGCATCACTTTAATTTTGGACATGATTCGCTCCTAAACATGTCATTTTGAGAGCGCACCACGTTGCACCCACACGTCGCCATTCCAGAGTTCCAGGTAGATCTTCCGGTGGCTGTTGCCGCCAAGATCGGTGGCCTTTACGCTAAAACCGTGCGCTGCCAGTAGGCGCGGGGCTTCATCTGCGTTGTTTTTCGATACGTTAATTGAAGGTGGGTTGAGGGAGCCCGATGGCGAAGAAAACATATTGCCGCCACCGAAAATCTTAACTTCGTAGTCGGCTGGCCGAGTCTTCTCGCGCTTGATCTCATTGACGAACAGTTGCACCGCTTCGTCGGCATAATTCCCTTTAGACAGGCGCTGGTTGGCACCGCGCGTTGCCAGCAGGTAGTGGCACATGCCGCCGATGTGGCGTGTGGGGTGCCATAGGGTAATGGCTACACAGGATCCCAGCAGGGTATGAACACGGAGGGCTCCACCACCGAAAAAGAATTCGCCCGGTGCTAGTGTAATATCGACGACGGAATCGGCCTTTTCATCCAACACTGACGCTAGGGCTTCCGATAAACGGCTGGGACGACGGCATCCACTTCAGTGGTAACGCCATTGAGACTCTCCGAGTGCCCAACCATCATGTAGCCACCGGGTTTGAGCTGCCGCAGCAGGCTCGCTACCACCTTGCGTTTGGTGTCCATGTCAAAATAGATCATTACGTTGCGCAAAAAAATAACATCGAAGCTACCTAATTTTTGCAGGTCTTGCTGCAGATTGGCATGCACGAAGCGAATCTTAGAGCGCAAGGCCTGAGAAACAAGGAAGGTACCATCGTGATCGCCCACGCCCTTGAGGCAATATTTTTGCAGGTAGCCGCGAGAAATATCTTCGGTGCGGTCTAGGGAATAGTGGCCCATTTTGGCTTTTTCCAGCACGCGGGTGCTAATATCGGTGCCAATAATCTCCCAGGATTCTGTGGGGCAAAACTCTGCCAACACCATCGCCAGCGTGTGCGCTTCCTCACCGGTGGAACTGGCGGCGCTCCAGATTCGCCGCGGCCCAGTGCGCCACTCCGGCAAAATGCGATCCCGCAGGAAATCGAAATGTTTGGGTTCGCGGAAGAAGAATGTTTCGTTGGTGGTTAAGAGGTCAACGGCAGTCTGCAACTCGCCGTGCAAATTGCTTTTTACCAAGCGAAAATATTCCGCGAAACTCTTCAAATCATAGTGTTTAACCCGCTTACCCAAGCGGCCACTCACCAGGGACTTCTTGGCCTTGGAAAGATTAATTCCCGCTGTATCGTAAATCATTTTCTGAAACAGTCCGAATTCGGCATCGCTCAGTGCTGGCACATCCATCGCTTTTCACCTAATTTCTATGTGGCGGTATATTTCGCCAACATAGGCGCTCCGCCCACCGCATGCTCCAACACCGCCAAGTCATCCAGCGCCAACACGTTGTTCACGTCGATAATAATCACAAATTTGCCGTTAACTTTACCCATGCCGGCAATAAAGTCAGCGCGGATTTTCGCGCCGAAGCTCGGCGCGGCTTCAATTTCGGAGTCGGCAATTTCCAGCACCGCCGAGACCGAATCGACCACCACACCAATGTCGTGTTTTTCGCCGTCGGTTTCCACTTCGATAATGACAATGCACGTGCGCCGCGTGATGTCGCTGCGCTGACTGCCGAAGCGCGCCGAAAGATCCACTACGGGTACTACCGCACCGCGCAGATTAATCACCCCGCGGATGAATTCCGGCATCATCGGCACTTCGGTCAGGCTGCCGTATTCGATAATTTCCTTGATGTTCAGAATGCCGATCGCGAACATTTCACTGCGTAACACAAAGGTGAGGTACTGCCCTTGTTCCGAGTTGGCAGCCACTGCCTGTGTTACTTTTTTAGCTAGTGCACCCATGGCGCCCCCCTAAAATTTAACAAATTCAGATTCGTTGGGGCCGGCCGTGTTCTGCGCGGCGGATGTCACTTTGGCTGGGCGAGAGGTAGCCGTTTTTCGGCCGCCGGTTGCCTTGGGCGCCATCGCGCGGTACTGCGCGCCAATCTCGCCCGCTTCCACCTTGAAAAAAGCCATCAGTTGCTGCAGTTTCTCTGCCTGACCGCTCATTTCCTCGGCGGTGGCCGCCAGTTCTTCGGACGAGGCCGCGCTCTGCTGAGTAATTTTATTCAACTGCTCCATGGCGTTGTTAATCTGTCCGGCGCCGGAGGATTGTTCCTCGGAAGCCGCAGAGATTTCCTGCACTAGGTCGGAGGTCTTTTTGATAGAAGGCACGATCTCGTCCAGCAACTTACCGGCACGTTCCGCTAGGCTGACGCTATTTTTGGCGACCTCACCAATTTCCTGCGCGGCCACTTGCGAACGTTCGGCTAATTTGCGTACCTCGGCGGCCACCACCGCGAAGCCCTTACCGTGCTCGCCGGCGCGGGCCGCTTCAATGGCGGCATTAAGTGCTAGCAGGTTCGTTTGATAGGCGATATCGTCGATGATGCCAATTTTCTCGGCAATGGACTTCATCGCCGTGACGGTCGCGCGCACCGCTTCGCCACCTTCGTCCGCTTCTTTCGCGGCCTTGGAGGCCATACTGTCGGTCACTTTGGCGTTTTCTGTGTTTTGGTTAATCGAGGCTGACATCTGTTCGACCGAGGCAGAGGTTTCTTCCACACTCGCTGCCTGCTCGCTGGCACCCTGGCTCATGCTTTGGGCCGTGGCGGACACTTCTTCGGAGGCGCTGGACAAGCCGCTTGCGGCACCGCGCACCTCGCCGATGATTTGCGACAGCTTGGCTACCATCGTCTGCATAGCCGCGAGCAGACTCGTGCTATCGCCTTGCCGTAAATGCATCTTCACAGCAAGGTCGCCATCCGCCACCTGACGCACAATTTGTACAACATACTCCGGCTCACCGCCAATTTGCCGCACCACATTGCGCGTAATCCAAAGCGCAAAGAAGCCAGTGATCACGATAGCTACTGCGATCAAGCCAACAGTCAGGATCATCGTCCTTTTGAACGACACTTCTGCGTCACTGTACACATTTCTTGCGACACTGAGCTGCAGGTCAATGAGCTCGAAGATCTTGCCGCCAATCGGGTCTACCGTCGCATAGAGCGGTCCATCGAAGTCAGACAACTTCCCCTTGGCACTACCCGTTACCCCTTTTAAAGCCGTCTCCAACCGCTCGATGTCCTTATCCGCCGCCCCAAATAACTTTTCTGCCTCCCCGGCTAGTTTCGCTTCCTCGGGCGTCAGAGTTGTAGCCATGTACGCGGACCATTCTTTTTTGATTTGTTTGCTCGCATCCACCACCCCTTTCAAGGCATCTTCCGCGCTCATCAGGCCGGCATTAGACTTGTTGACCGCGTCAATAACGGACACCGCATAAGCGTCAGCAATGACCTTGAGACCTTTGAGCGGCACCACCCGGTCAAGGTACACCGTCTCAAGCCCCTGACCCGTTGTTTTCAGCGACGAAACACTGACGAAGCCATTCACGACCAGAAAAACGATGGGGACTAAGAATCCCAGACCCAATTTCATTCCTAAGTTCATGTTCGCAAACATTTCCATTCTCCTCTTTCAATTGCTGAGTAAATTTACGCGGCCACTGCACGAGCAGCCGTGTTTTCCTTCAATGAAAAGTGATGCACCAACCCTTGCACATCAATAATTAACGCTACCTCGCCCGTGCCAAGAATGGTGGAACCCCCAATGCCGCGAATGTGGCTGAACATTTTTCCTAGCGGCTTAATAACTGTTTGGAATTCTCCCATCAAGCGATCAACAACGAGCCCGGCCTTGAGCGCACCGTATTTCACTACCACCACATTCTCGCGGCGCGGCGGGTGCCCGCCCACGCCGAACAGTTCGCGAAGCCGAATGAAGGGCAACACTTCGCCGCGCAAATTGATGTAATTCCGATCGGCCGATGCCGCACGGTGGCCCTCGTTGAGTTCCACGCATTCCAGCACCATGTCGAGCGGCACGACATAGGCGGCTTTGTCCACGCCCACCAAGAAGCCGCCGATGATGGCCAAGGTCAGTGGCATGCGAATACGAAAGGTGGTGCCTTCGCCGAGGTGACTTTCCAGCTCCACGGTGCCGCGCAACGCGGTGATGTTGCGGCGCACCACATCCATGCCGACGCCACGCCCGGAAAGATTGGTCACAGACTCGGCAGTAGAAAAACCGGCCTCAAAAATCAGGTTGTAGATATCCTGATCTTCCAGGTGTTGACCCTCCTGCACCAAGCCTTTTTCAATGGCTTTTTTGAGAATTCGATCTCTGTTTAGGCCGGCGCCGTCGTCGGCTACTTCAATCACGATGCTACCGGAATCATGATAGGCGTTGAGCCGTAAGGTGCCTCCGGCAGGCTTGCCATTCGCGATGCGGGCCTCGGCCGTTTCTATGCCGTGGTCCATGGAATTTCGCACGAGGTGCATCAGTGGGTCGCCGATTTTTTCGACCACGGTTTTGTCGAGTTCCGTTTCGGCGCCGGTAATAACCAGTTCGATTTCCTTGCCCAGTTCCACCGAGACATCTCGCACGACGCGTTGAAAGCGATTGAAGGTGGCGCCGATTTGCACCATGCGTAAGCGCAGCGCGGAATCGCGCACTTCTTCAACTAAACGCGTTAGCGTCGATACCGACTCTAAGAGTGTGCCGTTGCCCACTGCCTGCGCATGAAGCGCCGTGCCCGCACCCGCAATTACCAGCTCGCCAACCAGATTAATCAGTTGATCCAATTTGTCGGCGTCGACACGCACCGATTGCGTTTCGCGCGATTTTTTGTCGCGGATTTGCGCTTGTTTTTCCACTGCCGCGTCTAACACGCCGCGGCTGGTCATGCCACTTTCCACCACGATATCGCCCACGGACAGCGTAATGGCATTGGCGGCCATTTCTTTTTGGATGCGCAGGGCTTCTTCGAGTTCGTGTTTAGTCAACGATCCACAACGCACCAGCATTTCGCCCAGACGCATTTCCTGCTCCGGCAAACCTTGGATGTGACTAACGAAGTCGGCTAAGCGAGAGTGCGGTGGCAGAATTCGAATGACACTCTCAGCGCGCACAAATTCGAATACATTCTCGATGGTCTGCTTGGTTGCTTCGGATTTAAAACTGATTTCGAATCCGAGATAACAAGTTTCGGGGTCCATGTCCTTCGCCGCCGGTAGGGCGTCGTCTAGCGTGGCAATGGACACAATCGTGCCGAGGGTGGCCAGGTAGCGCAAAAACGACAACGGGTCCATGCCATCGCGTAGCGAATTGGGGCTAAAACGCAACGAGATATGCCAATTCTCGCTGCCCGCTTGCTCCCCTTCCATCCGCTCCACACGGGACTCCGCGATGTGCGCTACGGCATTTTTCTTGGTTTGCTCTTGCACCGCCCCACGCACCCGTTTCACCTGTTCGGCAAGCGCTCCGCCGGCATTCGCCAATTCGGGCGTTAGCGCATCACCGCCGCGTTCGACATGATCGATGAGGTGGGACATATGATCGCGGCATTTCAGCAACAAGGCGATGATGGCGCTATCAAGTACAAGCGTTCCTCCGCGCAGCTTGTCTAACAAGCTTTCGACTTCGTGGGTGAAGGCGACGATGTCATTCAACGCAAAAAGTCCGGCCGAACCCTTAATGGTGTGGGCCGCGCGGAAAATCGCATTGAGGCTTTCTTCCTTGTCGGTTTGTTGCTCGACGAACAACAATGCATCTTCCATGTCTTGCAACAGTTCGCGGCTTTCGGCCACAAACATACGTAATGTGTCATCAAGCTCCATGTTAGCCTCCTGCAGACCGCGCCATATCCACCGGATCGCCAAAATACGGCGCCAGTCCCATTAATTCGAAAACATCGAGCACCGCCACGCTGTGCTGCGTGAGGCTGACGGTCCGCTGCGCCTGTTCTCGCTCGCGCTTGACCAGCATCAGCAGCTGCACACCGGAACTGTCGATCTCGACCACTAGGCTAAGATTGAGCTCTAGCGCGCGCGGATCGTCGATCACTTGGGCCAGCTTTTCCTTTAACGCACTCGCAGTGTAAATGGTCATGTCGCCTTCGACATACGCACGGCAATGACCGGGGCTTTCTTCAATTCTGAGCATGAGACCTCCCGGCTAAGGCAAACAGAGTTTGGCGACGGCGGCCAGCATGGTGGGCGGCTGGAACGGTTTGACCACCCAGGCCTTGGCCCCGGCCGCTTGGCCCTCGGCTTTTTTGCCGTCTTGCGATTCGGTGGTGAGCATGATCACGGGGGTGAATTTGAAGTTGGGCATTTTTTTTACTTCTTTGAGGAAGGTGATGCCATCCATGTTAGGCATATTTACATCGCTGATGATGAGGTTCACTTTGCTCACTCTACTGAGCTTGGCAAGTGCGTCTTTACCGTCGCAGGCTTCAATGGTGTCGTAACCCGCGCCTTTTAGCGCGATGCTGACGACCTGACGCAAGGTGGCGGAATCATCGACGATCATAATTGTCTTGGCCATGGGATTCCCCTGATGTCTAGAAGAAAGTAATTTCGGGTTGGGTCTTGGCTTCTGCGCTTTGCCCGGAGTGATTTATGCGTTGTTCGAGCATGGCGTAGCTCGTTTCCATCGTGCTCAGCCAGGCGCGCACATCGAGAGAATCCACACGTTCACCGCCGACGCAGGCCGCCTGCTGCACGCGTACGGTTTTTTCCAATTCGGTTAAATTGCCTTGCACTTGTGCCAGCATTTGGCTGGTACGATCTTGAAATTGCAGCGCGACTAACATGTCTTCAATTTCTTGGCGGATACCCACGCCCTCTTCCTGCATGATGCCGGCCGAGCGGCTTAGCCCGTCCACCATTGCAGTGAAATCGCGCATGACCAGGCGAATGGACTCTTCGGACTGGCCCAAGGTTTCGCCATCGTTTGCAGCCGATTGTTCGGCGACGCGAAACGCCTTGGTGATGGCATCGTTGATGACGTTGACCTTGTCAGTCATGTTTTTGCCAGTATTGCTCGAGAGCGTAGACAATTTGCGCACTTCATCGGCCACCACGGCGAAGCCACGCCCTGCCTCGCCGGCACGGGCGGCCTCGATGGCGGCATTGAGTGCCAACAAATTAGTTTGCCCTGCAATCGCGGCCACTTCGGTCGCCATGCCTTTAAGTTCTTCGGTGTAATGGGTGAGCGTGCGGATCTCGTCCAAAATCGCAATACGCCCTTGTTGCGTGGCACGCAGCACACCAACCACCTGTGTTAAGGATTGTTCGCTACGATTGAAAACGGCCCCCGCCCCTTCGTTGTCGCCGCCTTGCCCGCTGGCTTGGCGTGACGCTGTCAGTGTGGCTTCCAATCGCTCCACCAATGCGGCAAACCGTCGCGTTAAGGTATTGAGCGCTTCTTCGGTTTGATTGCGCGCCGTTTCAAGGTGGCGACTCCAAATCGGCAAGGCGTTAACGCAGAGCTCATCCAAGCCTTTGACGACAGTTTGACTAAATTGGTGGTGACGTTGCTCTGCGGCGTGTGCGCACCCTTGATGATGCACCTCGACCGACTTTAGTTGGCGTTGAAACAGCCAACTCACACCGGCACCCGCGCAGGCTAAGGCGACCGCAGTCAGGCCCGTCCAGACGGAAGCCCCAGCGAACAGCAATAGCGTCACCCCTGCGACAAGCCCCAGGGCCAGTGACAAAAACCAGAGCATGCCATATGACTGATGCACAAATTGTGGTGCCGCGCGCGTCGCGAGGGGATCGTCCCGATTTCTGGTCATCACACCCTCATTGACCTGGCTTTTTTTTGCCGGATTGACCATTGACTCCCGCTCTTCGCTGCACCTGAACTTCGATTCCACTACCCGCTACTTCGATTGATTCAGAAAGCTGGCCGTCGATTCCCTTATGACGTGTATCGGGATGGCCATGAGCGAACTTTAAGCGAAGTCTGAGTGGGTTTACGAATTGCCAGACGACTCGATATTGTAAAGAATGTCTACTCCGTGCCGATAAGTGAGTCTAGTTAACAAGGAACCCACCGCCATGGAACTCAATGACGTTCAGCAACAGATTCTCCAACCTTTTGTAAATGAAACCATCAAGACGCTGCACTCCATGGCCGGCCTAAAAGCGCATGCAGGGCAAGGCTTTCCCGACGACATTTCCAAGTTCAAATTCAAAGGCTATGCAGTCGTCGCCGAAACCTTCGGCAACGTGGAAGGCAAGATTTTATTGCACCACTATGTCGACACTGCAATAGCCATCGGCAATAAGGTGCGTTGCGCCCTGCTTAACGACGACGAAAAATGCACGGAAATGAACGAAGAAGTTGGCGAAGCGCTGGCAGAATTTTCCAACACCGCTATTGGACTTGCCATGCGCGAACTCGCGGCGTCGAATCTTGGCATCAAATTCAAGCCGCCCTATTATCTATCCGGGCTAGCCAATCTTGACGAACTGATGCAAGGCGTAAAGGAGATAATCTCCATTCCCATTCACGTGGACGAAGTGGGACGCTTCTATTTTAATTTTCTCCTGCACAATACAACGGGAAATAAGCAGCTTCCACGCAACGCCAAAATCCTAGTCGTTGACGATATGAAGATGATACGCAGCTCGCTCAAGTCTTACCTCAAACAATTAGGCTACGAAAATATCGTCGAAGCGGTCGACGGGCAGGACGCCGTCGAAAAACACGCGACAACCGAACCCGCGTTCATTTTTATGGATGTCGTCATGCCTAGACTCAACGGCAATGAGGCACTCAAACTCATTCGCGATGCTGACAAGCGTGTGCCCATCGTGATGCTAACTTCCGTGTCCGACGAAGCCTTAATTAAGGAATGTGAAGCACTTGGAGTTCGCGGCTACGTGCTTAAACCACTCACCCGAGAACAAGGCCCAGGCACACTTAGTCGTATGCTTTCGCTCGAATAACGCCACCGCAACGACGCCTCGCATCTGTCATCAGCCACGGCGGTTTGACCCCCGCCGCGGCATGCGTTAACTTACTGCCCCGTTTCCCCGTTGACTCAATGCAGGTCCGCCGTGAGCAAAAAAGCCGCCACCCCCGATTTTGAGCAGTCCTTAGCCGAACTGGAGCGCCTAGTTACCAGCATGGAAAAGGGCGATCTTAGCCTGGAACAATCACTTGCCTCTTTCGAACGCGGCATTCAGCTCACCCGCCTGTGCCAAACTGCACTCAAAGACGCTGAACAAAAGGTAATGATACTGACTAGCCAAAGTGGCACCGCTGAAATGGCGCCATTTGAAGCGAACGCGGACCTCGCCGACAATGACCATTGAACTCGATTTCAAAAGCCGCGCACAAGCCTATTGCGCACGCGTAGAGCATGCCCTCGAAACGTGGCTGCCGCCTGCTGATAAGACGCCCACACGGTTACACCAAGCCATGCGTTACAGCGTTTTAAGTGGCGGCAAACGCATTCGCCCTATCCTTGTATACGCAACCGGCCAAGCCCTCGGCGTACCCATCGAACAACTTGATGGACCTGCCTGTGCCGTCGAACTCATCCACGCTTACTCGCTCATCCACGACGACTTGCCCGCCATGGACAATGACGACCTACGACGCGGCCTACCCACCTGCCACCGCAAATTCGACGAAGCCACAGCAATATTGGCAGGCGACGCGTTACAAACCTTGGCCTTCACGGTATTGGCAGACGATGCCACCATGCGTGCTTCAAGTGCGACGCGGGTTCGCATGCTCAGTGCACTCGCGCACGCGAGCGGTGCCAACGGCATGTGCGGCGGCCAAGCCATTGACTTAGCCGCCGTTGGCCAGACACTCACGCACGCTGAGGTTGAGAACATGCACGCCCATAAAACCGGGGCACTCATTCGTTGTGCCGTGGTGCTCGGCGCCGAAAGCGCAGACACCTTGATGACAGTAAACCGCGCAAAATTAGAACGCTACGCATACGCGCTTGGCCTCGCTTTTCAGGTCCGCGACGATATTTTGGACATTGAAGGCGACACGGCTGTCATTGGTAAAACCCAAGGCGCGGATATGGCGCGCAACAAGCCCACCTACCCGTCTCTACTCGGCCTAGATGGCGCCAAGTGTGTGGCCGATAGCTTGCACGAGCAGGCGTTGGATGCGCTAAGCGGCTTCGACCAGCGTGCAGATACGCTCAGAGATTTGTCGGCCTACGTTGTACGACGTAAGAGTTGAACATTGCACGTGCGCGACCCTTCGCGGCCCCGTAGCCCATACTCTAAAGACGCTGATCTTGCATATCATCCGCAATGGCCTCATCATTGCGTGTTTAGGAATTTGCCGTGGCTGGCATGCGATCACGCCCTAGCCGTGCTTGGACATATTATATTGCTGGAGGCCCCCGTTAAGTAGTTATGGTCGATTCGGCACGCTTTCCGTTGCTCTACGCGATAAACAGTCCTGATGACCTGCGGCGCATCCCGGAGGCAGCCTTGATGCCCGTGGCGCAGGAACTGCGGCAATTCATCCTGGAATCCATTGGCGAAACGGGCGGCCATCTATCGTCTAACCTCGGCACCATCGAGCTAACGGTCGCACTGCATTACATTTACGAAACCCCTTTCGACCGCATTGTCTGGGACGTCGGCCATCAAAGCTATGCCCATAAGATTCTAACGGGCCGTCGCGACCGAATGCCTAGTCTACGCCAGAAAAATGGCTTATCCGGGTTTCCCCGACGCGAGGAAAGTGAATACGACACCTTTGGTGTTGGCCATAGCAGCACCTCCATAAGCGCCGCGCTTGGCATGGCTGTCGCCGCTAAATTGCAAGCAAGCCATCGCCGCGTCGCCGCCATTATTGGCGACGGCGCAATGACCGCAGGCATGGCGTTCGAAGCGATGAATCACGCAGGCGACATGGACACCGACATTCTCGTCATCCTCAATGACAACGACATGTCGATTTCGCCCAATGTCGGTGGCCTTTCCAACTATTTGGCGCGCGCGTTGAGTGGCAAGCTCTATTCCCAAGTGAAGGAAGGCAGCAAGAAAGTCCTCAAAGGCATGCCCACCATGTGGGAGCTGGCCCGGCGCGCGGAAGAACACGTCAAAGGCATGGTCATCCCCGGTACGCTGTTCGAAGAACTCGGTTTTAATTACATCGGCCCTATCGACGGCCATGACTTGCCCACCTTGGTCACCACTTTACGAAATTTGCGCAGCCTAAAAGGGCCGCAATTCCTACACGTGGTCACCACCAAAGGCAAGGGTTACGCACCCGCCGAGAAAAACCCCTGTGAGTATCACGGTGTGTCTGCATTTAACACCGTCACGGGGCAGTTCAAGAAAGCGTCCGCCACCGGCCCCACCTACACGCAAGTGTTCGGCCAGTGGTTATGCGACATGGCCGCACTCGATCCCCGTTTGGTCGGCATAACACCTGCCATGCGCGAAGGCTCTGGCCTGGTCGAGTTTGAACAAAAATTCAAGAGCCGTTATTTTGATGTAGGCATTGCCGAACAGCATGCCGTCACCCTGGCGGCCGGCCTGGCTTGCGACGGAATAAAGCCCGTCGTTGCGATCTATTCGACTTTTTTACAACGCGGCTACGATCAACTCATTCACGACGTCGCAATTCAAAACTTGCCTGTCATGTTCGCGATCGACCGCGCCGGTCTCGTTGGCGCAGATGGCGCAACCCATGCGGGCGCCTTTGATACCAGTTTCTTGCGCTGCATTCCCAATATGGTGCTCATGGCGCCTTCTGACGAAAACGAATGCAGGCAGATGTTGTTCACGGCTTTCAATCACGATGGCCCCACCGCCGTGCGCTATCCGCGCGGACAAGGCCCGGGCGTCGCCTTAGTAGAAAAAATGACGGCTTTACCCATCGGCAAAGCCGAAATACGGCGTCGCGGCAGCAACTCAGGCATAACCGTGCTGGCCTTCGGTTGCACGGTGCCTGGCGCATTGATTGCCGGTGACCAGCTTGATGCAACCGTCGTCAACATGCGCTTCATCAAGCCCTTGGACGAAGAACTGGTGATAGAACTCGCCAGCCGGAGCCGCGTTCTGATCACGGTAGAAGACAATGCCGTTGCCGGAGGGGCGGGCAGCGCAGTGAATGAATTACTCGCCAGTATGCGCAACGGGCCAGTCATCATCAATCTGGGCCTGCCGGATCATTTCGTCGAACATGGCAACCGTGATGACCTCTTAGCCGACTGCGGCGTCGACGCCAAAGGCATTGTCCGCGCCGCGCAACTCGCGCTTACCAGCCTCGCCACAAAAGCACTTCCGCTCGGCGCCAATTCCAAGTAAAATAGTCAACAATAGATATGAGTGCACGTTACACCCTAAAAGTCGTGACCGACTTCGCCGCCGCCCATTCCCTGAGAAATTACTCGGGGAATTGCGAGCGCTTGCACGGTCACAATTGGAAAATTGAAGTTGAAGTGAGCGCGCGTGAACTCGACGAAGTCGGCATGGGTTTGGATTTCAAAACCATCAAACGTGCGACCAACGACTTCCTCCAACAGCTCGATCATTACAACCTTAATGACGTGCCGCCGTTCGACAAAATTAACCCGACCGCAGAAAACATCGCGGCCTATATTTTTCGCAGCCTTGCTGAACGCCTCAACGCCGACCGGGTGTGGGTCAGCGCGGTAACTATTTGGGAAACAGAACGCGCATGCGTGCGTTACACCGAGGAATGAGTCATGAACGCGCCGGCTAAAGTGATGACCGATGTGCAATCTAGCGCTGACAGCCGCCAGATCCCAATCAACAAGGTAGGCATAAAAAGCATCCGCCACCCGGTTCGCGTCAAAGACCGTACCGGCGGTGAGCAGCACACCATCGCCAACTTCAACATGTATGTGAACTTGCCGCATAATTTCAAAGGCACACACATGTCGCGGTTTGTGGAAATACTTAACCAGTATGACCGCGAAATCAGCGTCGATAACTTCCAAGATATGTTGCGCGGCATGACCAAGCGCTTGGAGGCGCACGCCGG
>JANOTC010000524.1:0-3242 GCA_031416175.1 Gammaproteobacteria bacterium | reverse complement strand
CGTGGTGGGCGACGCACGCCTCCTGCGCCTCGCACTGAGTCATCTTTTTAGCAATGCCGTGAAATTCACACGTCATTGCGCCGAAGCGAATATCGAATTCGGACAAACCACACGGGCAAATGAAAACATTTATTTCATACGCGACAATGGAATTGGCTTTGACATGGCCTTTGCCAACAAATTATTCAAACCCTTTCAGCGCCTGCATACCACACAAGAGTTTGAAGGCTCCGGCATTGGATTGAGTTTAGTGGCACGAATTATTGAGCGTCACGGGGGCAAAATTTGGGCAGAAAGCACACCCGATCACGGCGCTAGCTTTTTTTTCACCTTAACTACGCGCTCTGATTTGACCCTCAATTAAGCCGTGTTGAACACCCCTGTTTCCACGTCTAACGGTTTTCCTCTCTGTCGCTTTTAGGTTATGATCACTCACGTAAAGCTGATGATCTTAATTAGGTAATATGGCTTGATGAATGCGTTGATCCAAAAAAATTATGCGCATCAAACACGTGTACTTATCGCGGAAGACGAGCCTGCGCACGCTGAAGCCATCCAGCGCGCACTCGCTAACGCAGGATGGACCAACACAGACATCGTCAACTCCTTGGCCGCCTATCGACGCCACGTTGCTGAATCGCCACCTGATATTGCACTCCTCGACCTCGTTCTACCGGACGGTCGAAGCACCGAACTACTTTCCGCGCCAGCCGACGAGGGCGAATTCCCAATCGTCGTTATGACCAGTCACGGCGACGAAAAAACGGCCATTGAAGTGATAAAAGCCGGTGCGTTTGACTATGTCATTAAATCACCCGGCTCTCTCACCCAATTGCCAAACACCTTGTCGCGCATTCAACGCGAGTGGTCACTGGTGCGTGAACGCAAACTTGCCGTGGATGCTCTACGCGTGAGTGAGGCGCGTTATCGTGTCATTACGGAGAATTCACCGACCGGCATCTATATGGCGGATGAGAACGGCCTGATCGTTTACGTTAACCCAGCCATTGCTACACAGTTTGGCGTTGCCGCCAGCGTATTATTGGAAACTGGCTGGAGCCGGTTCATTCACCCCCTAGACGCGGCAAGAGTAACGGCCGCCTGGACGGAATACATCGCCCAAGGCCTTCCTCAATTCGAAATAGAATGTCGCATTATCGCTGGAGATGGCGCTGGGCGGCACCTCCAGGCTAGCGTTACGCCAGTTCGCGAAGGCGACCGGATTTGTGGTCATGTCGGCACCACCCGCGACATTACCGAACGCAATTCTCTGCAGCGACAACTCGTTCAAGCTCAAAAAATGGAGGCAATTGGCCAGTTAACGGGCGGCATCGCCCACGATTTCAATAACATTTTGACCAGCCTGCTAGGCTATACCGAACTCGCACTCGACCTTTACGTGCCAGACAAAACCAGCAAGCTCGCAACCTATTTGCAGGAAGTGCAAAAAGCCGGTGAGCGCGCTAAGAACCTCACCAGTAAATTGCTCGATTTTGGGCGCGGTAAACAGGGGGAAGCCGAGGTGTTTGCCGTCGGCCCCGTGATTGCAGAAGTGTTACAACTTTTGAAGGCCACGTTTTCTGCGAGCATCAAAATCGTGCCGAATATTTCGTCAACGGCACCCCTGGTCATGTTAGACCCCAATCATTTGCACCAAATGCTGATGAATCTGTGCATCAATGCGCGCGATGCCATCGACTCAAGCGGACAAATTGATGTCGGCTTAAGGCGCCGCGTAGGTGTCGACACCATTTGCGGCTCTTGTCAGCTGCCGATAAAGGGCGAGTTTGTTGAAATAAGCGTGCGTGATTCCGGGACAGGCATTGCGCCTAGCGCCCTTCCGCATATATTCGAACCCTTTTTCACCACAAAACAATTTGGCAAGGGCAGTGGCATGGGCTTATCCACCGTTCATGGCTTAGTACACGGAGCCAAAGGTCATTTATTGGTGGAAAGTGAAGCAGGTGTGGGCACAACAATACGTTTGTTATTCCCCGCTGCCAGCGCCGCAAGTACCGCCAGTGTAGTGCCGTTGCCCTTTGTCGCATCGCCAAAACCTGCCACGTCGGGAAAGAATCGCAAACCCATTTTGGTCGTGGATGACGAGCCTGCCATTGGCAACTTACTTGGCGAGTTACTCCGCAGCCAAGGATATACGGCAACCACGTTCGTTGACAGTGTGGCAGCTTTAGCCGAATTCAAATCAAACCCAACACGATACGGCGCAATTTTGACCGATTTCTCCATGCCCGACCTGAACGGCATTGAACTCGCGCGCGCGATTTGGTCCGAATTCCCCGGCTTTCCGATCATTCTCTGCACCGGCTACACCGACAAAACGGGTTCGGCGGAAAAAGAACCCGGGATTCGCGCCGTTTTTATTAAGCCCGTCAAAGCCGTTCGCCTCATCGCAGCAATTGATGAGATTTTTGACAGCGCGCCAGATAGCCTTAGGCAAAACCCCTAAGCCACTTACCTAAGTCACATTTTGGTCACCTGGCCAAATTTTTGCTTTCTTGATCGTTACTTCAGACTAAAGACGTTGTTGTCGAAGGCGAGCCGGTATGCTCAAGTTTTCATCAAAACATCACTGGAATGGCGGCGAAGTGGGGGTCACTCGTGGGCAACCCACTTGATCTTGTATTCGTTAAAGGCGCCGATCCAGAGCGGCAATGGGCGGACGAAACACTTTTCCGTGCAATGATAGCGTCGTCGCCAATCCCCCTTGTAGCGATCAACGCAGCAGGTGATATCACCTACCTCAGTCCGAGGTTTTCGCGCAGCTTTGGTTACGTTCGCGATGACGTTCCCGACCTCGCCACTTTATTGTCTAAAGCGATTCCAGAAGAAAACTACCGGACGCAAGTAGCCGACACGTGGCAGGCAGCCGTTGGCGATGCGCGCGAGCGAAAAGACGATGCGAAACCCATTGACATCGAAATCGTTTGCAAAAATGGCGAAAACCGTCACGTGTCCGTCTATCCATCGGTGATGGGCGATGCCAGTTTGATGTATTTTTTCGACATCACTGCGAGTAAGCACGCCAACGCGAGCCTTGTAAATGAACAACTGCGCCTCACTGCCATTTTGAACAGTACCGTTGACGCCATCATTTTGATTGATCAGACCGGCGGCATATTGTCGTTCAATCCTGCGGCAGAAAAGATTTTTTGCTATGAAAGCCTCGAAGTCATTGGCCACAACGTTCGAATGCTCATGCCACCGCACGTTGGCGAGCATCA
>JANOTC010000523.1:0-13372 GCA_031416175.1 Gammaproteobacteria bacterium | reverse complement strand
CGCTTCGCGACCTCGCTGCGCTTTGGTGTACCAACCAATATGTTTACGCGCTATTTGCACCCCAATGTGTTCCCCATAGAATTCATGTAAGTTCTTAATATGTTCGTAGAGGATAAAACCTACCTCTTGACGCGTCGGCTCGGCAAGTTTTTGCCCGGTGGCAAAATAATGCTCAATTTCTCGAAATATCCAGGGTCTGCCCTGGGCAGCCCGACCCACCATAACCGCGTCAGCCTGCGTGAACTTGAGCACTGCCTGCGCTTTTTCAGGTGAGTCAATGTCACCATTGGCGATGACCGGTATACCGACTGCAGATTTAATCGCTGCGATAGTTTCATACTCTGCTGCACCGCCGAACGCACAGGCGCGCGTACGCCCGTGGACGGCCAACGCGACGATGCCAGACCGCTCCGCAATTTGCGCGATATTCACGCCATTGCGATGGTCCGGGTCCCAACCCGTACGAATCTTAAGCGTCACAGGAACGCCCGCCGCCATAACGACCGACTCCAAGATGCGTCCGATCAAGACCTCGTCTTTCATCAAAGCCGATCCCGCCGCGACATTACATATTTTTTTCGCTGGACACCCCATATTGATGTCAATAATTTGCGCGCCTAGATCGGCATTGTGACGCGCCGCCTCGGCGAGTTTGACCGGATCTGACCCCACAATTTGCACCGAACGCGGCCCTATCTCGTCGCGGTTAACACGACGTCGCCGCGATTTGTCCGTGTCCCACAAGCGTAGGTCCGACGCCGTCATCTCCGAAGTCGCAAGCCCGGCGCCCATTTGGCGGCAAAGCGCGCGAAACGGTTGATCAGTAACACCCACCATCGGAGCCAATAAGGTTCGCGACACGAGAGTAAATGGGCCTATGCGCATGAAGTGAGCACGCCTTGCGGCGACCGTGAAAAAGGGGGTGGCCATCATACCCAAAGCGCGACGGGAACGAAAGCCTTCCAATACCCATTTTTCAAACCGCGCTTTTTTCAAATCCTGGCACTCGCCGCTTGACTCGGACAAATTCCGGGCTATCATTAGCACTCTCAAAACGTGAGTGCTAACAACTCAAGAACGGGTCACCCTTCGCGAGGCTTAGCTGGAATTGTCTGGAGTAAGGAGAAATAGTTATGAAGATTCGCCCATTGCATGACCGCGTCATTGTTCGCCGCTTGGAAGAAGAAAAGAAATCTGCAGGTGGAATTTTGATTCCCGATAGCGCCGCAGAAAAACCGAGTCGCGGAGAAGTGCTTGCCACGGGTAAAGGCAAGATTCTGGAAAATGGCGATGTGCGTGGCCTTGACGTGAAAGTCGGCGACACAGATTTGTTCGGCAAGTACTCCGGCCAAGAAATTAAGGTCGACGGACAAGACGTTCTTGTCATGCGCGAAGAGGACATCGTTGCCGTACTGCTGTAATAGCATCCGCAACCCGTTCAACTATTTTTTAACGTTTTCTTGAGGTTATACACATATGGCAGCTAAAGACGTACGTTTTGGTGACGACGCTCGTGTCCGCATGGTACGCGGTGTCAACATCCTGGCTAACGCAGTAAAGATCACATTGGGCCCTAAAGGCCGCAATGTCGTATTGGAAAAGAGCTTCGGCGCTCCTACCATCACGAAAGACGGCGTGTCCGTCGCGAAAGAAATTGAATTGGCTGACAAGTTCGAAAACATGGGCGCACAGATGGTGAAGGAAGTGTCTTCTAAGACGTCCGACGTCGCTGGCGACGGCACCACCACCGCAACCGTTCTTGCCCAATCCATCGTGATTGAAGGCATGAAGGCTGTGGCAGCGGGCATGAACCCAATGGACTTGAAGCGTGGCATCGACAAGGCAGTGGTTGCTGCTGTTGCCGAATTGAAGCGTATTTCCAAGCCTTGCACCGATGACAAAGCCATCGCACAGGTTGGCACCATCTCCGCCAACTCCGATGAAACCATCGGTAACATCATTGCAGAAGCAATGGGCAAAGTCGGCAAAGAAGGCGTGATCACGGTTGAAGAAGGCTCAGGCCTGGAAAGCAGCCTCGACGTCGTCGAAGGTATGCAGTTCGACCGCGGCTACTTGTCGCCTTATTTCGTGAACAATCAACAGAGCATGTCGGCTGAGCTCGAAAATCCGTTGATCTTGATCATGGAAAAGAAGATCTCCAACATTCGCGAATTGCTTCCCGTTTTGGAAGGCGTTGCGAAATCCGGCCGTCCTTTGCTGATCGTCGCTGAAGACGTTGAAGGCGAAGCGTTGGCGACGTTGGTCGTGAACTCGATTCGTGGCATCGTCAAAGTTTGCGCTGTTAAGGCACCTGGCTTCGGCGACCGTCGCAAAGCCATGTTGCAAGACATCGCGATCATCACCGGCGGCCAAATGATTTCGGAAGAAGTCGGCTTGTCGTTGGAAAAAGCGACCTTGAACGACCTTGGTCAAGCCAAGAAGGTTGTGGTAACGAAAGAAAACACCACCATCATTGATGGCCATGGCAGCAAAACGGACATCGAAGGTCGCGTTACGCAAATTCGTCGTCAAATCGAAGACACCACGTCTGATTATGATCGCGAAAAGTTGCAAGAACGTGTTGCCAAGTTGGCAGGCGGCGTTGCTGTTATCAAAGTCGGCGCAGCAACCGAAGTCGAAATGAAAGAAAAGAAAGCCCGCGTTGAAGACGCGCTGCACGCAACCCGCGCTGCCGTTGAAGAAGGCGTGGTACCTGGCGGCGGCGTGGCATTGGTACGTGCACTGCAAGCGATCAAAGGCTTGCGCGGCGCAAACCATGACCAAGACGTCGGCATGAACATCGCGCGTCGTGCGATGGAAGAGCCTTTGCGTATGATCGTTGCCAACGGCGGCAGCGAGCCTTCCGTTGTCTTGAACAAGGTTGCTGAAGGCACCGGTTCATTCGGCTTCAATGCCGCGACGGAAGAATACGGCGACATGTTGGCCATGGGCATCTTGGATCCTACCAAGGTAACCCGTACCGCTTTGCAGCATGCTGCATCGGTCGCTGGCTTGATGATCACCACCGAAGCCATGATCGCTGACCTGCCTAAGGACGATGCTCCTGCTGGCGGCGGCGGTGGCATGGGCGGCATGGGTGGCATGGACGGAATGATGTAATATCATTCAGTTGATGTGACTATACTAGAAGGCCCCGCCCAGGCGGGGCCTTCTCTTTTTCGAGCCGAGTTTTTCATGCCCGTATTTACCGAGTTGCCACCCCTTTCCTTGTACGTGCATTTCCCCTGGTGCGTACGCAAGTGTCCATATTGCGATTTCAATTCGCACGCATTGAAAAAAGGGTTAGACGAACCTGGTTACATCAACGCCTTGCTCGTCGATCTCGAACAGGAATTACCTGATATCTGGGGCCGCCACGTTCGCACCGTGTTTTTCGGTGGCGGCACGCCGAGTCTATTTTCACCCCGCGCAATGGAAGAATTAATCGCCGGTGTGCGCGCGCGACTATGGTTAGCACCGGATGCCGAAATTACAATGGAAACCAATCCAGGTACAACGGAGCATCACGACTTTCAGGATTACTTGCACGCTAGCATCAACCGGCTCTCGTTCGGGATTCAAAGCTTCAATGATCGGCATTTAAAGACACTTGGCCGTATTCATGATTCGGCAGAGGCCGCACGTGCCGTTGAAAAGGCGAAGCAGGCAGGATTCACTAACTTTAATCTTGACCTCATGTTTGGCCTGCCAGGTCAGACACTAGAAGAGGCACGGGACGATGTGGAACGCGCCATTGCGCTAAATCCCACGCACATTTCCTATTACCATCTCACCATCGAACCCAACACGTTCTTTTACCAATTCCCGCCCACGCTACCGGAAGACGACCTCAGTTGGGACATCCAATTGCAGGGCCAAACCTTGCTTGCCGAAGCAGGATATCGTCACTACGAAGTGTCCGCCCACGCTCGCCCCGGCTTCGAATCGCGACATAATCTCAATTATTGGAATTTTGGCGATTATCTCGGCATCGGCGCTGGCGCACATGGAAAAATCAGCAAAGCGAATGAAAGCTGCGTCCTCCGCCGCTGGAAAGTCAAAGGCCCAGAAGACTACCTAAAAACAGCCGCTACACCCGTACGAATCGCAGGCGAGAAACGCGTCAACGACGACGAATTACTCTTCGAATTCCTCATGAACGCACTGCGCCTAAACGACGGCTTTAGCATCGACACATTCACACGTCGCACCGGCCTCCCGGCTACACGCCTGCTCGACTCAATCGAACAAGCCAAAACCCGCAAGCTCATCGAGTGGGACCCCACCCGCCAATGGCTACGCACCACCGATCACGGAAAAAATTTCCTAAACGACCTCCTCACCCTTTTCCTTTGACGGGGTCAAATCTAGTATTATATAGTTAACCGCGTACTGTAACGTGCCGTCCATTTTTAACCTTGCTCCAAGCTGGCGAATGGTCGCGCCTGCGCTCGCGTAACTGGCCAGACCAAAGGCTGTCGCGATATCGGCCAGACGCATATCTCCCACGTGCTGGCAGAGGTACATCGCAACAGATCGTGCCGGATTTTTTACGCCTTTGCCGCGCGTTTGTCGCCAGATCTCGGCAACTTCGATTTTGTAATAGCCAGCGACTTTCGCCACGATGACCTCAAGCGAAGGCCGGATACGTTCGGACGCCAACTCAGGAACATCGATCATCGCGGGCATACCCGTTAATTGTCGCGCTCTAAACTTGGCATCGCCTAAGATCGGCCTGGTTTTTTCGCCTCCGACCTGCTCTTTTATTGAACCATCGGCGTCCGTGTCTGCGACATACTCTACGTATTTTTGTTGGCTTTTTTGCGGCGAAATGGCTGTCAACACAAAATCCGTCGTCAACCATTCCGGCGAAGGTTCCAGGCCAGCATAGGCACGGTAACTCGACCACCGATATTGCGCCAAAGCGCGACAGAGATTGGCTTCCAACGGATTTCGATGAATGTAACGTGATAGACCGGCCCAATAACTTTGCGCGTCAACGAGAATGGCCTTATATCGGCCGCGAAACAAGGTGCCGTCTGTGCCCCCAGTGCGATTGCTGTACTGCGTATATAGGCCATTAATGTGGCGCATGATTCGCTGCAGATTACCGTCCGGCGTGCGCACTAACAGGTGATAGTGATTTCCCATCAAACAGTACGCATGCCACTCTGCATTAAATCGCGTGCGCGTTTCGGCAAGAAGTGATAAAAAATATAGGCGCTGGCCGTCGTTCGTGAAAATATCGCGACCGCTCGCCCCACGATTCATTACGTGGTACCAAGCGCCGGAGTATTCTATGCGGAGTGGTCTTGCCATGGGCGCAAGTATCGCAGCATTTAGTATATATTACTAGATTTGACCCCATTATATGGAGAATTGGGATGAAGAAGGTTTCTGAGGGTGGGAGTAAGTTGGATCAGGTGGTCGCGGCGGCGCGCAAGAGTCGGGATAGCCGGGAGCAGGATTATCGCGAGCAGGCGCTGAAGCTTTATCCGTGGATTTGTGACAAGTGCGCGCGCGAGTTCACGCGGACGAATTTGCAGGAATTGACAGTGCATCATCGTGATCATAACCATGATAACAACCCAACCGACGGCAGCAATTGGGCGTTGTTGTGCGTGTATTGTCATGACAATGAGCACTCGCGTTATATTGATAATGTCGGGCGGGGTACTCCGACGGCGGGTGGCGAAAAACGGGCAGCGGCGACGCACAATCCGTTTGCGGATTTGGGCAGTTTGCTCAAGGATAAGAAAAAATAGCTTCGCTCGGATAACTGTCAAACTATGAAAGACCCACAGCACGTATTGCATCGCATTTTCGGCTACGAACATTTTCGCGGCCCGCAGCAAGAAGTGATCGCGACGATAATGCAAGGGGGCGACGCGCTGGTACTGATGCCCACCGGCGGCGGAAAGTCGCTATGCTTTCAAATCCCCGCCATCGCGCGACCTGGCACCGGCATCGTCATTTCACCTTTGATCGCGCTGATGCAAGATCAAGTCGCCGCGTTAAAACAGGCCGGTGTACGGGCGGAATTCTTAAATTCTTCTCTAACCGGCGCGCAAGCTCGCCTGATTGAACAACAGCTATTACAAGGCGAACTTGAACTCCTTTATGTCGCGCCTGAACGCTTGGTGTTAGAGCGCACCTTGGATTTATTTGCCAAAGTTGAAATATCGCTTTTTGCCATAGACGAAGCCCACTGCGTTTCTCAATGGGGTCACGATTTCCGCCCCGAATACATTCAACTTTCGATTTTGCACGAACGCTTTCCGTCAGTACCTCGCATTGCATTGACCGCTACAGCCGACGAACCCACGCGTCGCGAGATTATCGCTCGCCTACAGCTAGAAAATGCGCGTGTATTTATTAGCAGCTTTGATCGACCGAATATTCGTTATCGCATTTCCCAGAGCGGTGGCGGCTCACGTGAACAATTGCTTCGTTTTATTCGCGAAGAACACGCGGATGAAGCAGGCATTGTCTACTGCCTATCACGCAAGCGCGTTGACGAAGTGGCGCAATGGTTGAGCGAAAAAGGTCTGCTCGCGCTGCCTTATCACGCAGGTCTGAACGCGGACGTCCGTGCTCGTCATCAAACCCGTTTCATCAATGAGGAAGGCATCATCATTGTTGCCACTATCGCGTTTGGCATGGGCATCGACAAGCCTAACGTGCGCTTTGTTGCACACTTAAGCTTACCCAAAAGTGTAGAGGCGTATTACCAGGAAACGGGTCGGGCCGGTCGCGATGGCTTGCCTGCCGATGCGTGGATGATTTACGGACTACAAGACGTAATTATGTTACGACAAATGTTAGAGTCGTCAGACGCCGATGAAACGCACAAACGTGTCGAAAGACATAAACTCGATGCGATGTTAGGCCTCGCCGAACTCACAACCTGTCGCCGTCAATCCCTATTGGCCTACTTCGCCGAAACATTGCCTAGGCCCTGCGGCAATTGCGACACCTGCTTAGAGCCGCCGGAAACGTGGGACGCAAGCATTGCGGCCCAAAAAGCGCTGTCTTGCGTACACCGTACCGGCCAACGTTTCGGCGTTACGTATTTGGTGGATGTTCTGCTTGGTAAAGCAGACGAGCGAATGCAACGCTTAGGACACGACAAACTGAGCACGTTTGGTATTGGCCAGGAGCTCGACACTAATGCGTGGCGCGGTGTGTTTCGCCAACTGATCGCGCGTGGCCTGCTCACGGTTGACCTGGAAGGGCACGGCGGGTTACGCCTCACCGACGCCTGCCGTAGCGTATTGCGCGGCGAAGAGCAGGTCTGGCTGCGTCGCGATGTAAAGCCTACGAAGGCGACCAAAGCTGTAAAAACAGCCAAAACGAAGCCCACCCGTAGCTCCGCCGCCACATTTACGCGGGCGAATGACTCACCGCTATGGGATGCCCTACGCGCCCGCCGACGCGAACTGGCCAAGGAACAAGGCGTACCCCCTTACGTTGTGTTCCATGACGCGACGCTTGCCGCGATGGTAGAGAGTCGTCCGCACACGTTAGACGCGTTCGCACAAATATCCGGCGTGGGCGCGCATAAACTCGATGCCTATGGCGACGCCTTTCTCGACATTATTCGCGCGCACAGTGACACGCTATAAGCGCTATTCGTATTCGATATTGCGATGTGTGCAGGCGGCAGAAAGCAAACCACACGGGGTCACATAGACGACCAACTAGGGATTTTGGTCTGCCTCCAGTTCGGGTTCAGGTTCAAGTTCAGGTTCCGACCCTGCTTTGCCAACTGGCTTAGGGCGTAGCGTGAGAATGTAGTCGACCAATCGCGCAATGTGTTCATTCGACACGCGCCGTTCCATGGGTGGCATGCCCTGCCCACCTTTCCACGTGGGATACTGACCAATACTGCCCTTATTAACCCGCTCAATGAGCAAAGCCCTTGACTCGGCCAGGGGCGCATCCTTGTAGCGCTCAGCGATTACTTTCCAAGACGGTCCAACGACGGTAGAGTCAACACGGTGACAACCTAAACAACCGTTCATTTGCGCGAGCTTAGACATTTCGACGGTATAATTCGCATCCGTGCTTCCCACTCCGCCATTACCGCATCCAGATGCTAAAAAGCCTGCCACGCAAAAAATCGCTATTCCGACTCCAGCCACTGGTCTATTAATCATCGCACCCCCCATTTTTGTAGGCACCGACCCAGCCTCGCCGGGCGGCTGTTATTCTGCCTGTGATTTGTCCCTCGCTCCAGGGGTAAGCTTCACGACAATGACAATATTTATTCGGTCGCGTCGCTCGTCTCATTAATTTATTAAATTAATGACTGAAAGCAGTCTAGATTCATTGAGCACGGTGCTAGACTTGTAAAGGCAAAGACTCAGCACATGATGCCGCTTATCCAATAGGCGAGAAGTGGTTTTTGACGTTTGCGTTGACATTGCGTGGAAAGATTCAACTTTTATGCTCGACTGGCCGACTCTAGAGGCAAGGTCTTTGGAAAAAATTGTAAGGCATGCACCCAACCCATCCGACCAGCCCAATTTTGCCGTCACCGAATTATGCGTTTTCTATAAAACATGACGCGTGGGTGGATACCCAAATTCGCCAACTCTATGGCAGCTTACCCGTTTCTCTTGTCGTTAGCCTCGCCATTGCCGCGTTATTAGTATGGTTACAATGGGGTGTATTGACGGCGCGGGAAGGCTTGAGCTGGCTTATTGTTATGTGCATCGTCCTAGGCGGCCGCACGGCCCTAGCAATCGCTTTTGTCCATGACAAGTCAGCGCCCGGCATGGCGAGCGAACCCTGGCTACGCCGTTATCGTATCGGCGTGTTCTTATCAGGTCTCGCTTGGGGCACTGGCAGCGTGATTCTCTTCCCGAGCAACGACATTCCTCACCAAGTTATTTTGGCGCTCGCCTTCGGTGGACTAACGGCGGGCGCCATGACGGCCATGTCGATTGACCGCATAAGTGCCATCAGTTTCGCTGCACCGACGTTGGTGCCCTTGGCCCTTCGTTTCGCATTAGAAAATAACGAGATGTCGCTTGGCATGAGCGCCATGACAATACTCTTTCTTGTATTTGAAATCGCCAGCTCAAAACGCGCCCAGCTCGCCCACTACGACAATGTGCGCTTGCGAACTGAAAGCGAAATGGCGAAAAACGATGTGCAAGAACTTCTCTCCCGCGTACAAAAAATTGCAGCACAAGTGCCCGGCATGGTGTTCCAATTTCAACTCCTCCCAGACGGCCGCAGCTGTTTCCCTTATGTGAGCGAGGGTATTCGCGGAATTTATCGACTTGAACCGGAGGACGTTAGAAAGGACGCCAGCAAGGCGTTAAAATTGATTCATCCGGACGACTTCAGTGGCTTCATGGAATCCATCACGTATTCCGCGCGTTCAATGCGCCCTTGGCAGCGCGAATTTAGAGTCCGCTTTGCAAATAAAGACCAACGCTGGATATCAAGCAGCGCAGCGCCCCAACGCGAAAAAGACGGATCGACGCTCTGGCATGGCTTTGCCAGCGACATGACAGTCGAAAAAGAGGCGCGGGTCGCCATCGAACAGTTCAAATCAACACTTGATCGCACCCTCGACTGCGTGTTCATGTTTGATGCCGTCAATTTCCGGTTTTTCTACGCCAACCAAGGTGCGTTTGACCAAGTCGGCTATGATCGTGACATATTATTGACCATGCATCCTTTCGATATCGAACCCGATATCTCAGAAGTTCAGTTCCGCGCCCTCATACAACCGCTAATAGATGGCGAACGCAACGCGCTAACATTCGAGACAATTCACCTGCACAGGGACGGGAGCAAAATTCCTGTTGAAGTGTTTTTGCAATACCTGGCTGGCAAAGACGAAAGTTCCCGATTTGTCGCGATTGTGCGAGACATAACTGAACGAAAACGCGTGGAACGCTTAAAATCAGAATTTATCTCTACGGTGAGTCACGAACTGCGCACGCCACTGACATCCATCACGGGCGCGTTAGGCTTGGTGGCCGGGGGCGCTACCGGCGCGATTCCCATCACTGCGAAGCCGCTCATTGATATTGCCCTACAAAATAGTCAGCGCCTAACTCTACTCATTAACGACTTATTGGATATGGAAAAAATCGCCGATGGCAAAATGCGCTTTGATTTTCAAGTGCATATTTTAGCGCCGCTTGTCAGCCAAGCCGTCGAAGCGAATCTAAGCTATGCCACCCAATTTCGCGTAAAAGTGAATGTGGTGGATCACAGTAATGCGGTCCGCGTACAAATCGATCCGCAACGATTGACTCAAATTGTCGCTAATTTTCTGTCAAACGCCATAAAGTTTTCACCCCAAGAAAGTACAGTTGAAATAGGCATTGAGCAACTAAAAGAGTGGGTAAGAGTCTCCATACGCGACCACGGTCCAGGAATTCCGATTGAGTTTCGGAAAAGGATCTTCCAGAAATTCTCCCAAGCGGATTCGTCCGACACACGTCGGGTGGGAGGCGCAGGCCTGGGATTGGCCATCACAAAAGAACTGGTAGAACGCATGCGTGGCCGGGTCGGCTTTGACTCCGTGGTCGGCGCAGGGGCCTGTTTTTATTTCGAATTCCCCATCATCAGGGCCGATTGAGTCCCCGCACCACCTGCGACAGCGCGCCGATTGCGTTAGAAGAATTGCCTGCCCCGGTGTAAAATACATTTTTCGTTCGCGGATCTTGCAACACCATGACTATGCAACGCAAAGCGGTAGCCCTCGTTTCCGGCGGGTTGGATTCGATGCTCGCGGTGCGAGTCATCCTCGACCAAGGCGTCCATGTCGAAGGAATTAATTTCTTCACGGGATTTTGCGTCGAAGGCCACACCCAAGCCATCCGCAAGAAGGACCCTGATAAACCCAAGCGCAACAACGCGTTGTGGGTCGCGGAACAGCTCGGCATAAAACTGCATATTATCGACGTCGTCGATGAATACAAAGACGTGCTGCTTAACCCCAAACACGGCTACGGCGCTAACATGAACCCCTGCCTAGACTGCAAAGGGTTCATGGTCAAGAAAGCGCATCAATGGATGCTGGAAAACGAATTCGATTTCATCATCACCGGTGAAGTCATCGGCCAACGGCCGATGTCGCAACGCAAAGACACCATGCCGATTGTCGCGCGCGAGTCCGGCGCCTTTGATCGCCTGCTCAGGCCCTTGTGTGCGCAACTCTTACCACCCAGCCTGCCTGAACGCGAAGGCTGGGTCGACCGTGAGAAGTTGTTAAATTTAAACGGTCGCTCACGCAAGCCCCAAATGGCCTTAGCCAAACAATTCGATTACAAAGAATACGCCCAACCGGCAGGCGGTTGCTGCTTTCTCACGGACAAAAATTACTCGGACAAACTGGTCGATCTCTGGGCCGCCCGCCATGACCGCAACTATGAACTCGACGACATCATGCTGCTAAAAGTTGGACGACACGTCCGCCCCAAACCCAACTTCAAATTAATCGTTGGGCGGGAAGAGGGCGAAAACAACTTCATGGAAGGATATCGAAAACAGTTCGCCCATTTTCGCACGCTCAGCCATAACGGCCCTCTGACCCTATTAGACGGCACGATTGAAGAAGGCGATGCGGAATTAGCCGCGCGCGTTGTCGCCCGGTTTAGCCAAGGCCGCGACGAAGTCAGCGTCGACGTAGAATTTACCGACAGGAACGGCGTTTCGCGCATTATCGCGGCGCAACCTTTTACGGTCAAAGACATGCCCGAGGCGTGGTACTTGTGAGCCACCATCAATTAGATGCACGCCGCTTGCTGTGCCCCATGCCCGTTATTCGCACCCAGAATTTGGTGAAAACGCTGGAAATGGGCGACACTATCGAGGTGTTTTGCAGCGATCCCGGTGCGCTCCACGATATTCCTGCTTGGTGCCGAATTCACGGGCATACACTGATTTCCGCTGAACGAACTAACGGGGAAATTGTAGTGCAATTACGGGTGGGTCACACCGACAAGAAAAAAAATAGTTGACGTACCCCTGATGTCCGGCTAATTATCGGCGCCAGCACTCAGCTTTGTCGTTGAGTTTTCGTTTGCTTAAGGTTTTGCACTATTTTGGCTCGATTGCAGCGTCAACACTGCACCTTTTCGGTGCGGTCACTACGTCGTGAAAATTACTCTCGTGTCAAAATTGACGTTAACCCATTGTTTTTTCTATTTTCGATGGGCGTGGCATAGTTAGTGCGTTCGGGCCACGCACCTAAAATGAACGACCGCACGCGCGGTTTTCGCTTTATCAATAAACGGGAGGAAAGAGATGTCCACTGCCAACGTCTTCAAAATGCTTAAGGACCACGAGGTTAAATACGTAGACTTCCGCTTTACCGACACCAAAGGCAAGCAACATCATTTGACCATGCCGACACATCGCATCACTGACGATACCTTCAAAGATGGCGTCATGTTTGATGGTTCCTCCATTGCTGGCTGGAAAGGCATTGACGAATCTGACATGGTGTTGATGCCTGACCCGGCCACCGCTGTGATCGATCCGTTTTTTGAAGACAGCACCCTGATCTTGGTCTGTGACGTACTTGAGCCGCACACCATGTCCGGTTATGAGCGCGATCCACGTTCGGTTGCCAAGCGCGCCGAAGCCTATTTGAAATCCACCGGCATTGCTGACACCGTTTACGTCGGCCCAGAACCTGAATTTTTCGTGTTTGACGACGTTCGCTGGGGCGCTAACATTGGTGGCGCGTTCTACAAAGTAGACTCCTCCGAAGCTGGCTGGAATACCGAAACCGTTTATGAAAGCGGCAACATGGGCCATCGCCCAGGTATCAAAGGCGGTTATTTCCCGCTTCCACCTGTCGACTCCTTGCACGACATCCGTGGCGCTATGTGCCAAGCGATGACTGACATGGGCTTGAACGTTGAAATTCATCACCATGAAGTAGCGACGGCTGGCCAATGCGAAATCGGCGTCATGTTCAACTCGCTTACCAACAAGGCAGACGAAGTTCAAACGCTGAAATATTGCGTACTGAACACCGCGCATGCGTTCGGTAAAACGGCGACCTTCATGCCTAAGCCACTCGTTGGCGACAATGGCTCGGGCATGCACTGCCACCAGTCCTTGGCCAAAGATGGCAAAAACATCTTTGCAGGCGACGGCTATGCTGGTCTTTCTGACACCGCGCTCTACTACATCGGCGGCATCATCAAACACGCGCGCGCACTGAACGCGTTCTGCAACCCAGGCACCAATAGCTATAAGCGCTTGGTCCCGGGTTTCGAAGCACCCGTCATGCTCGCCTACTCGGCACGCAACCGTTCCGCGTCGATTCGCATTCCGTTCGTGTCTAGTCCGAAAGCACGCCGAATCGAAGTGCGCTTCCCCGATCCGTCGG
>JANOTC010000522.1:0-6257 GCA_031416175.1 Gammaproteobacteria bacterium | reverse complement strand
ACCGGCTCGGACAAGCCTTTAGTGGCCGACCAAAAATTGAAGAAGAATGAGTCGGATGGACTGGGGCAAGTCGGTAAGTCTGCTAACAAGTCCGGAAAAAAGCTAACGGAGCAGGATAGTGGGCTGTTCTCCTTCCCGCCTAAACTGGAAGGCCGTGACAGCATCATCATCACGTTTGACAAGCGTCCGCTCTCGCCTGGCGAGCAAGAAAAAGAAATGAGTCGTTCGCAAAAGAAGCCGCGTTATCAGCCGGAGCAGCCGCAGCAGCTTTTCGTGTTAGATAAATACGGCACCTTAGAATTGCAGAACATTGGACGTATCCCACTGGCGGGTCTAAGCGAGCATGAAGCCGCATTGCGCCTTAATTTAGAGCCGTTACTGCAAGAGTTTTTGATTAGTGTGACGCGTTTGCCGCTGGCGCCCTTGGGCAGCGCCGCGTTGAAACCCTTTGGTTACGAATTGTTGCGGTCTGCCAATGGCGGGCTTGAGCCGCCGACTGACGTGCCTGTCCCGTCCGACTATACCGTCGGCCCTGGCGATACGGTGCATTTGCAGTTATTTGGCAAGGACAATCAAACCCACGCGCTGCAAGTCTCGCGAGAAGGCACGTTGTTGTTGCCGGGCCTCGGCTCAATTCGCGTCTCGGGTCTTAAATTCGACGAGTTACGTGCTGCGGTACGGCGCCGCATCGAAGCGCAGTATATGGGCGTGAGTGCGGAAATAACCCTAGGCGAACTGCGCAGTATGCGTATTTTCGTATTGGGCGAAGTCGAGAAACCCGGTGCCCACGCCGTGAGCAGTTTTGCCAGCATGACGCATGCTTTATACACCGCAGGCGGTGTTACCGAAATTGGCTCGCTCCGCGTCATCGAGTTAAAGCGCGAAGGGAAAACGATTGAAACGCTAGATCTTTATGACCTATTGCTGCGCGGCGATATGCGCAAAGATCTGCGTTTAAGAGCCGGTGATGTCGTGTATGTGCCGCCGTTGAGAAACAGCGTCAGTGTTAGTGGTGAAGTGCGGCGACCTGCCATTTACGAATTTAAGCAGGAAAAAACGGTAGGCGAACTGCTCGATTTGGCGGGCGGTTTGCTGCCCGGCGCGTTTGCGCGACTCGCTCGAATTGATCGCGTGGCCAGCGCAGGCTCGCGGCAAATAATTGATGTGAATGTTGGCGAGTCGGTGGGTTTACGCACAGAATTGCTTAATGGAGACAGTTTGGAGATCGGCCAGTCGGGGCGGATGCTCGAAAATGCCGTTATGCTCAAAGGTCACGTGTTTAGGTCGGGCGCCTATCAATGGCGTGACGGCGTGCGCGTAAGTGATGTTATTTCAGGTCCGACGGATCTCATGCCTAACGCCGACCTTGACTACGTTCTGATTAGACGTGTCACAGGTGCCGAACAACGGGTTACGGTGCTTTCGACCAGTTTACGTGAGGCGCTGGCCAATCCAGCCGGTAGCCGCAACACGGTGTTGAAGCCACGTGATGAATTGTTCGTTTTTGATTTAAGCGAAAAACGAACGTTGGTTATCCAGCCTTTAATGGAGGAGTTAGGCGCGCAATCAACGTCGGCGGCGCCCGCGCCGGTTGTTCGCATTGCAGGCAGTGTGCGCGCTGAAGGCAGTTATCCGCTTGAAGAAGGCATGCGCGTGGGTGATTTAGTTCGGGCAGGTGGTCGACTAAAAGAGTCCGCATTTACCTTGGAAGCTGAACTAACTCGCTTTGAGATTGGTCGAGGCGAGTCGCGCATTATCGAACATGTTCATGTCGATTTAGAAAAGGTATTGGCCGGTGATAAGTCTGCCGACATTCTTTTGCATCCCTATGATTTGCTGCACGTGAAGCAAATCCCGCAATGGGATGAGCAAGAGCAAGTGGAAGTGCGTGGCGAAGTCCGCTTTCCTGGCAATTATCCGATACGTCGTGGCGAAACCATGCGTTCCTTGCTTGAGCGCATGGGCGGTCTTACTGAATCAGCTTATCCGCAAGGCGCTGTGTTTATGCGCCGAGAATTGCGCGAGCGGGAGCAAGAACGTTTGGATAAAATGGCGACTAGCTTAGAAGCTGAATTGGCACGCGTCTCGTTGGAACGCTCGACCGAGACTGCACAAACTCAGTCGCTCGCCGTGGCAAAACAATTGTTAGACCAAATTCGGGCGACTAAGGCAGCGGGACGGTTAGTCATCGAAATGGAAAGCGATCCCAATTCGCCGACCGGCGTTAGAAGTAAAAATGCTTCGCTTGACATCGTCTTGCGCGGTGGGGACGTCTTGGTTGTGCCGCCGAAAATGCAAGAAGTAACGGTCGTGGGCGAAGTTTTTTATCCTACCTCGCATTTGTATTCCAACTCGGCAGGGCCGCGTGACTATGTTGGCTTGAGTGGTGGTGGAACGCGTAAAGCGGATATGGACAATGCCTACGTAGTGCGAGCAAATGGCAGCGTGCGACCGATGACGGACGGTCGTTGGTTCGGTGAAGACACGGATGTTAAGCCTGGCGACACGATTGTGGTGCCGCTTGATGCGGAGCGAGTCAGTCGTTTGGCGATTTGGACGAATGTATCGCAAATCGTCTATCAGCTTGGCTTAGCAGCGGCGGCGTGGCATACGGTCGGCATTTTGAAATTGAATTAAGTGGAATTGAGGTTGAGTATTCGCCCATGAATAAGCCGTTGGAGCGCGAATTGTTGCGACGCCACACTGACCCCATTCAGTCCGGTGGCCCTAACGAATATGATGTCGATGACGAGATAGATCTAATTGAATATTGGCGCGTGTTGATGCGCTATAAATGGCTCATCTTGCTCTTAGTGTTTTTGGGCGCAGGCGGTGGCGGCGGGGCGGCGGTCAATACGAAGCCTTCCTATCGAGCGGAGGTTTCGTTGGCGCCGGTTGGTGAGGAAAAAGGCAGTTCCTTATCAGCGTTAGCCGGGGAGTTCGGTGGCTTGGCTGCCTTGGCAGGTATTAATTTATTCGGTGGTGGCTCGGGTGGCGGGCTGGGTCGCACGGAAGCCGCCATCGCAACACTCAAATCACGTGTGTTTACCGGCGCCTTCATTAAAGACGAAGGCATTATGCCCATTCTATTCGCCGAACGCTGGAATGCGACGACGAAGAGTTGGATTGTCGGCGAAGGCAAAACGGCCCCAACGGAAACAGATGCGTTTGAGTCCTTCGACAAGGGCGTGCGTGCTGTGAATCCGGACAAAAAAACAGGCCTCATCGTATTGTCCATCGAATGGGATAATCCCGTGCTGGCTGCAGAATGGGCAAACAAATTGGTCGCCAGAATCAATGCGCATCAAAAACAATCCGCCATCTTGGAAGCGCAGAAAAGCATAGACTATTTGAATTCACAATTGCGCCAAACCAGCGTTGTTGAAATGCAGCAGGCGATTTTCCGTTTAGTCGAAGTGCAAACGAAGCAGATCATGTTGGCCAATGTGCGCGATGAGTTTGTATTTAAAATCATTGATCCCGCCGTGGTGCCCGAACGTAATATTAAGCCCAAACCGTCGACATTGGTCCCGCTGGGCGCCGTGTTAGGGTTGGTGCTCGGTATCTTTCTTGCCTTCTTGTTGTCGTTCATTAAACGGCAGAAGGATTCGCGCAAGGAACCGGCAGAATCCAACTAAGTTGGCAGTTGTTGCTCAAATTCGAGGATAGCTCATGTCCATGCATCTTGTCCCTGTCGTGCTTTGTGGTGGATCCGGTACTCGGCTTTGGCCCATGTCGCGCGAGCACTTCCCTAAGCAACTGCTCAAACTTACCGGTGAGGACTCGTTATTACAGGCGACTGTGGACCGCGTGGTGGGTTTGAACGCGAGCCTAACAGCGGCAGGCGTGACAGGTGTTGCAACGACTAGCCCGGTGGTGATTGCGAATGAGTCGCATCGTTTCTTGGTTGCCGAGCAATTGCGTCAAACGGGTTTGCTTGACGCACGAATTATGTTAGAGCCAATGGGTCGCAACACGGCGCCCGCAGTATGTTTGGCGGCAGAATATGTGGTGCGCCAATTTGGCGACGGATTGATGCTGGTCATGCCGGCCGACCATGTCGTGCGCGATGTCGCGGCATTTCAGCGCGCGGTGAGCGCGGGTGTTTCATTGGCCCAGGAAGGTTTCTTAGTTACGTTCGGTGTTATTCCCAATCGCGCTGAAACAGGCTATGGCTACATTCGTAAGGGCCAGGCATTGGGCGCCTCCGGGGCGGCGCGAATTGGCGCGTTCGTTGAAAAGCCCGACGCGGCAACGGCGCAAGCCTATCTGGATTCCAAGAATTATCTGTGGAACAGCGGCATGTTCCTTTTCAGCGCATCCGCGTGGCTGCGCGCCATAGAGGCAACGCGGGCGGACATCGCTGAGGCGGCGCGCACTGCGTTTAGTGCGGGTCGAGCGGACATTGATTTCTTTCGGGTTGATAAAGCCGCTTTTGAGACCTGTCCCAGTGACTCGATTGACTATGCGGTCATGGAAAAGGTCGCCGAAGGGGCCGCGCGCGACGTGGGGCAGGGTGCGGTGGTGCCGTTAGACGTGGGTTGGTCCGACGTGGGATCGTGGCAAAGTCTATGGGAAGTCTTGGATAAAGACGCGGCAGGTAATGCAGTGTCCGGTGATGTGATCTTAGAAAATACGCGTGATTCAATGGTGATGAGCGAGAGCCGACTCACGGCGGTACTCGGTCTAGATCACGTCATCGTGGTGGAAACAGCCGATGCTGTGCTGGTCGCGCACAAAGATGCCGCGCAGGAAGTCAAAAAGATTGTCGATCGAATTAAGCGTGCTAAGCGTGACGAAGCCACTAACCATCGCCGGGTATTTAGGCCGTGGGGCAGTTACGAAGGTGTGGATGCGGGTGAGCGATTTCAGGTCAAACGTATTGTGGTGAAGCAGGGGGCTAGTCTTTCGCTGCAAATGCACCACCACCGTGCCGAGCACTGGATTGTGGTGAAGGGAACGGCACGCGTTACGCGTGGTAATGAACAAATGCTGTTGTCTGAAAATCAATCGACCTACATTCCGCTGGGGGTTGTCCATCGCTTGGAAAACCCGGGTAGTATTCCGCTAGAAATCATAGAAGTGCAATCTGGTAGCTACCTAGGCGAAGACGATATTGTTCGATTCGAAGACCAATACGGTCGTGACACTAGCCTGTTACCGAAGTGACGCACTCGCCAGAGTGGTGTATGCTTGCCGCCCAAAGAAAAGGCGTTTTAATGGTGCGCTCTCCGCAACGACGAGAGTCGAGCAGGAATGGCCGCTGCCATTTACCAAATCATCCCGTGCGCAATCGCAGTTGAGTCCCTTTAATGCTTGATATCAAGTACATACGAAATTTTTCCATTATTGCCCATATTGACCATGGCAAGTCCACGCTCGCGGATCGCTTTATTGAGATGTGCGGCGGCCTTAGCGCGCGGGAAATGGGGGCGCAAGTTCTCGACTCCATGGAATTGGAAAAAGAACGCGGAATTACCATTAAGGCGCAAAGTGTTACCTTGCCGTTCAAGTCCAAAGACGGCCATACCTACCAGTTGAATTTGATTGATACCCCCGGACACGTCGATTTTTCCTACGAAGTATCGCGTTCCCTGGCCGCCTGCGAAGGGGCGCTGCTTGTCGTCGACGCTTCGCAAGGTGTGGAAGCGCAGAGCGTGGCCAATTGCTACAAGGCCATCGAGCAGGGTCTCGAAGTGGTGCCCGTCCTAAATAAAATCGACTTGCCGCAAGTCGAGCCGGAACGGGTTATCCACGAAATTGAAGAAATTATTGGCATTGACGCGCAAGACGCCTTACGTGTCAGTGCGAAAACTGGCCTGGGCGTTATAGACTTGCTCGAACAACTCGTGCAACGCGTGCCCGCCCCTAAAGGTGATCGCGATGCACCGCTGCAAGCGCTGATCATTGATTCCTGGTTCGATAACTATCTTGGCGTGGTTTCACTCGTGCGCATCGTTAACGGTGTGATGACGGCCGGCAAAAAGGTCAAGGTGATGACGACGGGTCGCATATACCCCATCGACGAAGTCGGTACGTTTACGCCTAAGCGCAAGCCTGCGCCGGAGCTAGGGCCGGGCGAGGTGGGTTATGTCATTGCGGGCATCAAAGAGATTGACGGTGCGCCAGTTGGCGATACGCTAACCTTGGCCGAACGCCCCTCGTTGACGTCATTGCCGGGCTTTAAACCTGTGCAGCCGCAGGTGTTCGCAGGTTTGTTCCCGGTGAGCAGCGAAGACTACGAAAGCTTGCGTGAC
>JANOTC010000521.1:0-24752 GCA_031416175.1 Gammaproteobacteria bacterium | reverse complement strand
TTGTGACTGAGAAAGGCCGGTTTTGAGGCGAGCAGCAGCCACTTCATTAGGGGCGACCTGAGTGGCACGAGCAGCTTTGCCAGCCTTCATTTCACGAACCGACTGCAGAAGCTTTTCACCAAGCTCCTCGCCTGTCATTACCTTGCGCTTATTCATTTTCAATGGCCTCACGAATAGATTTCAGTAAGTGAGCTGGGATGTTTCCGCGAACACTCTTCGCATATATGACTAATAGCCATAATTCACCATTGGTAAGTCGAGTGAAGTAAATAACACGGACACCACCACTCTTGCCTTTTCCCGGTCTGCTCCAGCGCACTTTACGGCAACCGCCACTCCCTGGAATCACATTGCCTACTTCTGGATGGGCGGACAACCAGGCACAGAATGCACCTCGCTCTCCCTCTGTCCAGAGATCTTTGGCATCTGCCGCAAAGGTTGGAGTTTCTACAATCGTATACATTCGCGCACAATACGTCATTGACGTATTGTTGTCAAGCCTTCTCAAAGTGCTAACGACAAAGTAACAGGCAGCTAAAGCGGAGTAAGTTGAGCGGATCCAAACATCTGGTGGCGTAGTGTGGGCCGGTAATACGTGTCGTAGACATGAGCCAAAACGGGGAGAACTCCCGGGGTAAGACACGTTACTTTCACTGCGCGAACGCCGGATTTACAAAGTACATCCCAACCGCAGACGGAGGGCTTCGCGGTCACGTGCCCGTTCGCCCCGGTTGCGCCACGCCTCAGATCCGGTTTTTGTTCATCGCCCCGCAGTTTCGGACTCAGCTTCCTTCAGACCCCACCTCGCGGTGACACCCCTCACCCACTCTAACGCTTCTTCCCCTGACCAGCCCCCAAACCCGCACCCGGCACTTTCCCTTTCACCGGTGGCACTTTTGGCAAGCCATTGTGTTGCGTCATAAACGGGCGAGACTTCGCTTTAGGCGTAACGCGCGAACCTTCCACGGCCTCGCCGGTTCCGTCTGGCTGCCAGGTCGGCACCAAATGCCTTTTTCCATTGCCGATCAAATCCGAACGGCCCATCGCCTTGAGCGCTTCACGCAAAATCGGCCAATTATTCGCGTCGTGGTAACGCAAGAACGCTTTGTGCAGGCGCCGTACACGCAAGCCTTTCGCGGAGGAGACTTCTTCGCTGCCGCGCGTTACTTTGCGCAAGGGGTTCTTGCCCGAGTGATACATCGCGGTTGCGGTTGCCATGGGTGATGGCAAGAACGTTTGCACTTGGTCTGCGCGGAAACCATTTTTCTTCAGCCATACGGCCAAATTCAGCATGTCTTCGTCGGTGGTGCCTGGGTGCGCGGCGATAAAATACGGGATGAGATATTGTTCTTTTCCGGCCTCTTTCGAGTATTTATCGAACAGTTCTTTGAATTTGTCGTAAGCGCCCATACCAGGCTTCATCATCTTCGACAATGGCCCAGTTTCGGTATGTTCCGGCGCGATTTTTAAGTAACCGCCAACATGGTGCGTGACTAACTCTTTAACGTACTCGGGTGAGCGCACCGCGAGGTCGTAACGTAAGCCGGAACCGATCAAGACTTTCTTGATACCGGGCAACGCGCGCACGCGTCGATAGAGCTTGATGAGCGGGTTGTGATCCGTATTCAGGTTAGAACAAATTTCTGGATACACGCACGAGGGGCGACGACACGCATCTTCAATTTTCGGATCTTTGCAGGCTAACCGATACATGTTAGCGGTTGGCCCACCTAAATCGGAAATGACGCCGGTAAAGCCCGGCACGGTGTCGCGAATTTTTTCGATTTCTTCGATGATCGAGTCTTCCGATCGGCTTTGTATAACGCGGCCTTCATGTTCGGTGATCGAACAAAATGTGCAGCCGCCAAAACAGCCGCGCATGATGTTAATGGAAAAACGAATCATTTCGTAAGCGGGAATATTGCGCCCGCCGTAAGCAGGATGCGGCACACGGGTGTAAGGCAAGGCAAACACGGCGTCCATTTCTGGCGTACTCAACGGAATTGGCGGTGGATTAATCCACACATCGCGCGTACCGTGGCGTTGCACTAACGCGCGGGCGTTGCCGGGATTCGTTTCGAGATGCAATATGCGCGAGGCATGGGCGTAGAGCACTTTATCGAGCTTTACCGCGTCGTAATCGGGCAGCCGGATAACAGAACGGGTGCGATCCAACTTGACTACTGCCGGGCGCGCAAAACGCAACACATTCGTGCCAGGCGGCGCGGGCGTCACGGCGGGTGCCTCGGGTTTTTCATCCATCCCTTCGTACGGATTCAAATGCGCTTCGACTGGTCCTGGCGTATCCAAAAACGTCGAATCAATTTCAGCCCAGCCTTCAGGGAGGCCGTTACTCACATAAGCGGTGCCGCGCAAATCGGTAATCGCACTAATCGGCTCGCCTGCCGCCATGCGATGCGCGATATCTAACACTTGTCGCTCAGCATTTCCATAAACTAACAAATCAGCCTTGGAATCGAGCAGAATCGAGCGGCGAATCGTGTCGGACCAATAATCGTAATGCGCAATACGGCGCAAACTGGCTTCGATGCCGCCAACAACAACCGCGATATCTTTGAACGCTTCACGCGCCCGTTGTGCATACACAATAACCGCGCGGTCGGGACGTTTGTCACCGGCACCGTCGGGGGTGTAGGCGTCGTTACTACGGATTTTGCGGTCCGAGGTATAACGATTCACCATGGAATCCATGTTGCCGCCGGTTATCCCGAAGAACAAATTCGGTCGACCCAATCGAGCGAAGTCATCGGCGCTATGCCAGTTTGGCTGCGCGATGATGCCGACTCGAAAACCTTGCGCCTCCAACGAACGCCCGATCACTGCCATGCCGAAGCTGGGGTGGTCGACGTAAGCGTCGCCTGTTACCAGGATAATGTCGCAGGAATCCCAGCCAAGTCGGTCCATTTCTTCGCGGGACATGGGCAAAAAAGGCGCGACGCCGAAACGTTTGGCCCAATATTTACGGTAAGAGAAAAGTTCACGGACGGGTTGCATATCGGTATTTTTACTTGCTGACTGGCTGGGTGTTGACAGTAAAGCCGGTTATTATAGCATATCGGCCAATATCCTAGAAGTTTACTCAACTTTGTCCAACCACCCCTACGACGCTTTACAACCCGACACCGTGCTCGACGCCGTGGAATCCCAAGGCTTTCGCTGTAACGGCCAGCTTTTGGGCCTCAACAGCTATGAGAACAGGGTTTATCAGATTGGCATTGAGGACAACCTCCCGCTGATCGCGAAATTTTACCGACCGCAGCGCTGGTCCGACGCCGCCATCTTGGAAGAACACGCATTCGGATTCGAACTCGACGAACGCGAAATCCCCGTGGTTCCGCCGTTGAAAAACGCGGACAACGTGAGCCTGTTCGAGCATGCCGGTTTCCGCTTCGCCTTGTTTAGGCGCCAAGGCGGGCGCGCGCCCGAACTGGATAACGAAGACAATCTCCGCTGGCTAGGCCGCTTTCTAGCGCGCATTCACGCGGTGGGAAAAATCGAGCGCTATCGCCATCGACCGCGTTTGGACATCGAGACGTTTGGCCGCGCACCTCAGCGCATCGTGCAAGCAAGCGGCATGCTCGCGGACTACCTCAAACAGCCTTACAAGGTCATCACCGACTTGCTCCTGCAACGCGTAGAAGTCGCCTTTGACATGGTCCAACCGCTTAAGTTATTGCGTCTGCACGGAGACTGTCACCCCGGAAACATTTTATGGACCGAACACGGCCCCCACTTCGTCGACCTCGATGATAGCCGCATGGGGCCAGCCGTTCAGGATTTGTGGATGTTGCTAAACGGTGAAGCCGATGAACGCGAACGACAATTGGGCTGGATGTTGGAAGGCTACCGCGAATTCAGCGACTTTGATCCGACGGAGCTGGTGTTGATAGAGCCGCTACGAAGCCTGCGACTCATCCATTATGCAGGCTGGCTAACCAGTCGCTGGACCGACCCGGCCTTTCCGCGCAATTTTCCGTGGTTTAACACGCCCCGGTATTGGGAGGAACATATTCAGACGCTGCAGGAGCAATTGGCGAGGATGGACGAGCCGGTGATGCGGTACAACGACTAATGCCCAGGCATTACATCGGACGTTATTGACATAATCACATAATGTGATATTATTTTGCCATGTACACGATTGAATACAGCAAAGCGGCAACGCGAGCATTGATCCGAATGCCCTCAAAGTCCGCGACGCTGATTCGCCAGAAATTAGCCGAGTTAGCGGAAGACCCTTTCGCGGCATGCAACGTTAAAAAACTGACAGGTCAGCCCGGTTACCGATTGCGGGTTGGAGACTGGCGAGTGCTCTATATCCTAGACAATGGAAAACTGATCGTTTGTGTGGCGGAAATTGGCACACGCGGAGACATATACAAATGAATGTGCAGACAATTACGAAAGACGGGCAACCCGAGTATGTCATCTTACCGTGGGCCGAATATCAATCGCTTCTGGAGGCACTCGACAATCGCCTAGACGCGGCAATCTTGACTGATTTTGCAAAGCGCCTGGTAGACGGTGAAGAGACTGTCCCCGATGCCGTGGTCGCGCGTTTATTGGCCGGGGAAAGCCCAGTCAAAGTTTGGCGGGACCACCGTGAATTAACGCAGGCCGCGCTTGCTCAAGCAGCCGGGTTAACGCAGAGCATGGTTGCGATGATCGAACGCAACAATAGGCGCGGCACAACGGATACACTCGCCGCGCTTGCACGGGCGTTGGGCGTGGAACTTGATGATCTACTGAAATAATCAAATCACCCTAACAATCCCCGAATATGCGCAACCACGGACCGGCCCAAGGCGTCCAAGTCATAGCCGCCTTCCAACGTCGACACAATACGACCTTGCGCATAACGATCAGCGACTGCTTTAATCTGTTGCGTCACCCAAAAATAATCATCCTCGACGAAGTTAAGTTGCGCTAACTCGTCATCGCGATGCGCATCAAAACCGGCGGACACCATCACCAATTGCGGCTTAAAATTTTCTAACGCAGGAAGCCAGTGATGCATAACAGCATGACGAAACTTTGCCCCGCCCGAGCCAATCGGCAAGGGTGTATTAATCACATGCGTCTCTGTCGGGGCCGTACCGCTGTAAGGATAATGCGGATGTTGAAACGTGGAGCAAAACAAAACGCGGGGTTCTGCACCAAAGATATCTTCAGTGCCGTTACCATGATGCACATCGAAATCCAAAATCGCCACGCGCTCGATGCCGTGCACGGCCATCGCATGTGCCGCACCCACCGCCACATTATTGAATATACAAAAACCCATCGCTCGTTTCCGCGTAGCATGATGCCCAGGCGGGCGCACGCTGCAAAATGCCGAGTCGACCTCGCCACGCATAACAAGATCCACCCCTAACACCACAGCGCCTGCTGCATGCAACGCCGCCGGTAATGTATACGGATTCATTATCGTGTCCGGATCTAGCGCAAACAGACCCTGCTTAGGTGCCTTTCGAAAAATCGTCTCGACGCACACAGCGTCGTGCACGCGTAGAAGTTGCTCCTGAGTTGCCATTGGCGCCTCATAGGGGCACAACACGAGATCCAAGCCCGATGCTGCGAGATACTCATCTATCGCTAACAATCGCGCGGGACTCTCTGGGTGCATATTACCCATGTCGTGACGCAGGCAATCAGCGTGAGAAATTAGGGCAACTGTCATTGAAAGTGCGCCTGGTGGTTAGTGGCTACGCAATTGACACAATGGGCGTAATACAAACGGATACTCACGCTTAACGACGTTAATGCATATAATATTAGATAGAATTAAAGCACAAGACTCATTTGCCGCTAACAGATAAGTCGTTTTCACAACGGAAACTTCCCGAATTAAATAAAGGTGGCTTCTCATGTCAAGGAATAGCATCTTCATAACAAGCCGTCCGATAGCCAATCTCAACGGTCCACTTTCACATCGCCAAACGGGCCCGATCTAACAGTGCCATGACAACTCCAAACTCTACCACCAAGGCGACCGCGACCCCTCGCTGGTATCTCGCCTATTTCTTTCTCGCATTTTTCGATATTGTTACTGTGTCGGGAAGTCTGCTGCTAACACACAACTTAATGGACATCTTTCGCTCGTCCGTTGTCGTGAATCAGGTGTGGGCGGATCGTATCAATCAATTGACTCAATTGCGACAGCTTGCCAGCCAAACCAACGCCCCGGGAAACGACGTTTTCGATTCGCTTAACCCGGCAGCAGAACGAAAGCGCATGAATACCAGCTTGGCCGCTTTCAATACGCAACTCGCTAACATCAATGCCGATCTGAGATTGGCCGCGAAAATGGCCGTTAACGACACAGAACGCACGGAAATACTCGCCATATCAGGCCGCGTTAGCGAGGTCGATCTCACCATGCGCGCCATGATCTCACAAGCAGATGAAATTTTTGCGTACTTCGCGGCTGGCGAAGCCGCCCAAGCGGGCTCACACATGGCCACGATGGATCGCAACTTTGCGCTATTGAACAACGCGATTTCTTCCGTTGGCAATGGCATGCATGCGGAGCAACAGCGCTATCTCGACAACCAGTCGACGCTCGCAACATCCAGACAGCAATTTGAGTACGCTATCGCCGCCTTCATTTTGCTCATGGTAATTGGCGCGACGTTGTATGGTCATCGAATTCACCGCGAAATGCGACGTGTGGGGCAAGAGCGAATTGAATACCAAGCCCAACTTGAGGCATCGGCCACGCGCATCGGCGCCATTCTCGATAACACGGCAGATTGCATCATCACATTAGACGAGCATGGGATAGTGCGTTCGATCAACCGGGCAGGTGAACGGATCTTTGGCTATCCCGCCGACGAAATTATCGGTCGCTCGTCGGAATTGCTCCTGTTCGATTCTGTCGGCGCAAGCGGACAGGAACGCGCGACATGTTTAATGGTTACCAACGGTCGCGAGCTGGTCGGACAGCGCAAAAATGGGACAAGTTTTCCGCTGAAATTTGCTGCAAATGAAGTACGAGTAGGCGCAGAACGCCTTTTTATTTCTCTTATTCGCGACATTACGTCGCAAAAAGAACACGAGCGAGCGATGGCAGCCGCCCGAGATGCTGCGCTCGACGCCAGCCGCACCAAAAGCCAGTTCCTGGCCAACATGAGCCACGAAATTCGTACACCGATGAACGGTATTATCGGCATGCTGGAATTATTGAAAGACACAGAACTGGCGCAATCACAACGTCGCCTGGTGAGCACGGCGAATGATTCCGCACTTGTCTTACTAACTATTATTAACGATATTCTTGACTTCTCTAAAATGGAAGCGGGAATGATGGCGCTGGAGTCTGTCGATTTGGACGCGCGCCTTATAGTGGAAAACTCCTGTGCTCTCTTTGCTTCCACGGCCCAGGCGAAAGGCGTAGAACTTTCTTGCTACGTGCCGCCACATCACAACACCAACGTCGTCGGCGACCCTACCCGATTGAGCCAGATCATGTCCAACTTGCTCAGCAATGCAGTTAAGTTTACCCAGCACGGAGAAATCGCCGTAGAACTGCATGTCCAAGCCTTACCTTCCTCGCTTGCGCAAGTGCGAATCACAGTACGTGATACCGGTATCGGAATTTCTGCAGACGGGCAAAAGCGCCTGTTCTCAGAATTCACTCAAGCCGACGGATCCATGGCTCGTCGCTTTGGGGGAACGGGACTCGGCCTGTCCATCGCCAAACGGTTAGTAGAATTAATGGGGGGACACATAGATCTGCATAGCGAAATAGGACGTGGCACCACGTTCGTTGTCGAAGTTAGCTTATTACAACAGGCACACCATCCAGCGGCCGAGACAATTCGTGACGAATGGCGCGGGCTGCGCGTATTGGTGGTCGACGACAACCCCTCTTATCGTATGATTCTAGATCATTATTTGCGTGGCTGGAACATGAAACCGACTTTGGTAGAAGACGGCAATGCCGCCATCACAGCTTTACGCGACGCAGCGCAAAAGGGCGAACCCTATCCACTCGTCTTGATCGACCTGCGCATGTCGGCCATGGATGGACTCCAACTCGCCGAGCGAATCGAGGCGGATAACGCCCTGGTTTCGACGCGGCGCGTGTTGTTACGCACCGTGAACATGCCAGAACCGAACCCACAAACCAGCCGCTGCATTCACTCCACAGTGTGCAAACCGCTGCGGCAATCGGAGTTATTTGATGCCGTTGCTGAAGCTATTGGTCGACCTCCGCCGAAACCAATCAAGGAGACACAATACTTGCCCATTGAGGGTCTCTCCGGAAAACACGTATTGCTGGTGGAAGACAACGTCATCAATCAGATGGTTGCGCAAGGCATCCTAGATAATATGGGCATTCACGTAACGATTGCCAACCATGGACGCGAAGCACTCGAACGGCTGTCGGAAACCACTTTTGACCTTGTACTTATGGATTGCCAAATGCCAGAAATGGATGGTTTCGAAGCGACTGCGGCCATCCGCGAACGCGAACATGAGATAAAGAAACCGCGGACAACAATCATAGCCCTCACAGCTAACGCCATGAGCGGTGATCGCGACCAATGTCTCGCCGCTGGAATGGATGACTATCTCACAAAACCTCTACGATCCCGTGAATTACAAGCCACGTTGATACGCTGGCTAACGCCCTCTATTTGATCGGTTACAGCGTCAATATGACCCGTTAATGTTATCCATTTCGGGTACCACTACTCCCAATTGTGGGCAATAACATAACGACAGACTAATCCCACCTAGAACGCGGAGGTAAGCCGTGTACTCGCCTCCGCGTTGTTCATAATAAAGATGAACCTGGCTTTTTGGAAAAAGGCAGTTTATATTTCGTAACCTCTGGATCTCATTGGTGGCGCAGAAATCGCCAAGTCATCTCAGTCCAAGCAAACCACAACACAACACACGGAGAAGAGGCATTATGATGAGGAAAGGTTTTTCGTTGACAGCAGTGGCAGTGGCCCTGGCCCTGGCCCTGGGCCTAGCCGCCAACTATGCGCACGCAGGTGACGCACATGCGGCCCCCGCGAGTGGCGGTCCCGTTTGCGAAAACGCAGGCCCACAAACGCCGCGCGATATCGACAGCAAAACGGGCGAGAACAAGGTCGTATTCGAAGTCGCACCGCCATACAAAGACTTGAACCTCTGTAATCTTCACTTCCACAACCAAGCCGAGCACAAAGCGAAAGACTTCTCTGTCTCTGCGGGTGATGGCGCTCACGGCCACGGCGGTGGTTTCATGTGCGGCATGAGCAAGTCGCTGACGGCAGCAGAAATGAAAGCCACGGCTGGCGACATCTGCAAAGGCTTGAAACCAGGAGACACCATTGAAGTTCACTGGGTGCATACATCTTGCGACATCAAGCCCGGCAAAGGTCTTGGCTCATGCGTAACGGATACCTGCAAAGATCCAAAACTACGCGTTGAAGCGCAAGTTTACACCTTGGTCAACGACCCTAAAGCAACCAACTTCAATGACGTCGCCTACGGCGGCAACATGGTTAATGGTCATCATCAAGCCAAGGCGATCCCAACCAACACGGGCAAGCCGATTCAATTCCTCGGTTCCACCACCGGTCCGAAGTACACCGAACAAGCGTGCTCAGACTACAAAGTCACCTGGAGCGTTCGCCCACAGTGCGCCAAAGTTGACATCAACACGGTCGGCGAATGGTGCAAGAAGAATGAATTCGGAGAAGATCATGCGCACGGCGTGCGTAAATTGGTCACCCATCAAAAATTATTGGGGCCTATCGCCAACTAAGTTGATTTGACTATCAACCGGGCTGCGACACGCAGTCCGGTTGATCGCTCGACGTCCACGCACATTCTCTCCAGAACAATAATTTGCTCGTATCCTAATTGCGCCAAAATGCCGGAGTGAGTAGCACGAGGATTGTAAACACTTCGAGACGTCCTAATAACATCGCAAAGCTCAGAACCCATAGTTCGAAATCACCCACAGAACTGAAGTTCGACGCCACTTGCCCCAGTGCTGGCCCCGCGTTATTCATACACGTGGCAACGGCAGAAAACGCTGTTACCAGGTCCAAACCCGATCCAGCGAGCAAGAGCGACATAATGACGTACAAGGCCATATACATGGAAAAAAAGCCCCACACGGAATCAATCACGCGATCATCAACCGGACGGCCACCAAATTTAACGGGCAACTGTGCCTGCGGGTGAATAAGGCGCAAGGTTTCACGGCGACCTTGTTTAAATAGCAAGAGAAAGCGGATCACTTTAATGCCGCCCGAACTCGAACCGGCACAGCCGCCTACGAACGTAATTAATATTAGAAGTCCAGGGAGCATTCCTGGCCATTGAGTGAAATCAGCCGTTATGAAGCCCGTGGATGTCATCATCGTTACGGTTGCAAACAAAGCTTGTCGAATGGCGAGAATTGGATCGGAAACGGTTGCCGTATAAAACAACGTGGCAGATATCAGGGCGCTAACGCCTATGATGATATAAAAATAGAGCCTCAATTCTTCATCGGCAAAATAACCGCGAAAACTCACGCTCCGCCATGCAATAAAGTGAAGGGAAAAGTTAATCCCGCCCAACACCATGAAAAAAATCGCGATCAATTCGATTGGTCCACTATTGAAATAGCCCATGCTTGCATCGTGTGTGGAGAATCCACCCGTCGCTAATGTGGCGAAGCTGTGCCCAATCGCGTCAAACAAGGTCATTCCGGCCGCCCAATAAGCGATGGCACACGCCACGGTTAAACCTAGGTATACGTACCACAGTGCCTTCGCCGTTTCAGTGATGCGTGGAGTTAGCTTGCTGTCCTTCATCGGCCCCGGCGTTTCCGCACGATAGAGCTGCATTCCCCCGATGCCCAACATGGGCAATACCGCCACAGCCAACACCACGATACCCATGCCGCCGAGCCAATTGAGCTGTTGCCGATAATAAAGAACCGACTTGGGCAAATCATCTAGCCCAACGATGACGGTGGCTCCGGTTGTGGTCAGGCCTGACATCGATTCGAATACCGCTTTGGCCAACGATAGGTGAGGGTGTTCAGACAACATCAGCGGCAACGCGCCCGCTAACGCGAGCGTGATCCAAAACAAGGCAACGATGAGGAACCCATCGCGCAAGCGCATATCCTTGCGCGCGTTGCGTGTTGGCCACCACAAGAAGAGACCTGACAGCAATACGCCCCCTGCCGCTAAAGCAAAAGGGATGGCTGTGCCATCATTGAAGTAAAGCGACACGCCGATGGGCGGCACCATCGAAACGCTGAAAACCATCAAGAAGATACCGAGAATACGGAGAATTGCATTGCGTTGCATGAGAGGAGCGTGTCTCCTTCTTGATTGGGACGCCCACGGATTTTCGGGCCACGAATTGTAGCGCAATCAGTTTTGCATCGCCATGGCGATGAGTGGGATTAACGGCTTGCACGATCAAGGACGGCGTAAATCCACGTCAACCACGCCCGGTATCGCGCCGCCAGCGCCGAATTTTCCCGCGCGGTAAAAACATCGCTCGGCGCGACTCGCCAATCGGCTGGGCCTTCTGCAATTAAAAACGCCAAACCTGCGGCAGTCGCTTCTGTCTGCCGACTTCGCAACACCGTGAGTTGTAAAAGATCCGCCAGTGATTGGCAAAAACGAGTCGAACTCGCCATGCCGCCCCCTACCAAGAGTTGCTCAGTCTTTGCGTCCGCCTCCATACGTTCCGCGTTGTGCACTAACAGAAACACGATACTTTCCACGACGGCAGCGAGCTTGTTCGGATAGTCGACGGACTCCTCACTAAAGCGCGGCGCCACATCGGTTCGCCAAAAAGGCGATCCCAAGCCACCCACGGAATTCAAAAAAAACGGAGGATGTGTCGCCCCATTATCGAAGTCACTAAGATTCGCTAGTCTTCCCTCATGCTCATTCAACCAAGTTAATGCGCGTCCGCCGCCGTTGACCGTTCCCTCTCGCACGCAGAGCGTCTGCGTTTCGTCACTCCATACGACGCTGGTAAGTAAATTATCTTGCTGAATGGGCAGGGCAGCAACCGGCCGCTGAATAAACGCACCCGTGCCTGCATTAGCATACATCGTGTTAGCACGCGGCCAACCGTCGCCAAACAAAGCAGCGGCTTGATCACCCGTGCAAACAGTCAGCGGAACCTGTATATCCTCTATCACTAAGGTACCGAACGTGTGACGGCTTGAGCAACATGTGGGCAAATACGCTGACGCTACGCCGAATAGATCCAGCAAATAGGCGTCCCATTGTGAACGGTGTACGTCCATCAGCAGCGTCCGCGATCCATTGCTTGGATCAACCAGCAGCGGTCGTTCCCGCAGCAGACGATGCAAGAGGAAGCTTGCCAGCGGCCCCATGCACAAAACACCCGAGGCCGCTGCCGCCTGCACACTGGGAACATGATCCAAACACCAACGCATTTTAGACGCACCGAAGTGCGGATTCGGCACCAACCCGGTGCGTCGAAGCACGTCCGCGCGGTCGAAGTCGAACGCCGCCAACCAATCGGCCGTGCGCCGATCCGCCCAGCTAATAACCGGGGTTAGGGCCGCGCCGGTATGAGAATTCCAACACAGCATACTGGAACGCTGTGTCGCCAAACCGGCGGCCTTGAGTCGAAAGCGGTCAACACCCAGTTGGGTTACCGCACCCGAAATCGCGGCGAGGGTTTGGCTGACTAACTCTTCTGGATCATGCTCGACCCACCCTGCGCGTGGCTCAAACGTAGAAATGACAGCATGCTGCTGCGCTACCACCTGACCACAACCCTCAAATATCAACGCACGACTTGCATGACCACCTTGATCTATGGCAAGAAACAGGGAGGATTGGGTTTCCATAGCAACGCTCGACGCATAGGTGAGTTCGATGATTGAGTATCAGGGCATTTTGCATACCAGTGTAGTGGTCGCTACCAAAGAACAGGCGCTAAAATTTTATATAGACGTACTTGGATTCGCGCTAGACCCTAGCCGGCCCGACCTGGGCTATCCCGGTGCGTGGTTAACGGTGGGTGCGCAACAAATTCATTTGCTCGAACTGCCCAATCCTGACCCGATTTCGGGGCGCCCTAGCCACGGCGGAAGGGATAGGCATACCGCCATCGGCGTGAAAGACATTTCAACGCTGACTGAAGCGTTGGAAAAAAATAACATAAAATATACATCAAGCCGCTCTGGAAGACGCGCCGTTTTTTGTCGCGACCCCGATGGAAACGCCTTAGAGTTTATCGAACACGCGTAAAAAGGCTAAAGCAGGAACATCGCCCCAAGCCCAAGGAAAACAAAGAATCCAACGACATCGGTGATCGTCGTTAAGGCAACCCCGCCCGCCAACGCGGGGTCGACACCAAAGCGCTTTAGTGTCAGTGGGATCGTTGCCCCTGCAACGGCCGCCACTATCAAATTGCACAAAATCGCCAGCGCGATGATAACCCCGATCATCCCGTTGTCAAAACGCCAATAGGACACGAGGCCGATAACGGCAGCCCAAAGCAAGCCATTGAGCACGCCTACTTTCACTTCCTTCATTAACAAGCTCATCGCGTTGGCCTGGGTTACTTGCCCTAAGGCCATGCCGCGTATCATTAATGTTAGTGTTTGTGAACCGGCGATACCCCCCATGCTTGCCACAATAGGCATCAGAACAGCTAGCGCCACCACCTTTTCAATGGTCAATTCAAACAAACCAATGACCCAAGACGCCAGCAGCGCCGTGAGTAAATTCACACCTAACCAAATCGCGCGCTTTCGACTACTTCGCACCACAGGGGCGAACATATCGTCTTCGTCATTCATCCCGGCCAGACGCATGATCGAATTCCCCGCCTCTTCGCGGATAACATCAACCACGTCATCAATGGTAATACGTCCGACGAGTTTCTGGTCGTGGTCAATCACAGCGGCCGACACCAAGTCGCGCCGTTCGAATACTTGCGCCACTTCGTTCGCCGGTAAATCGGCTGAAATTCCTCGCACTGTCCGGCTATACACTTCTTCCACCGTCAGCATCGGGTTGCGGGTCAACAGCGCCGTGAGCGGTAACACACCCAAGAACTTGTCATTTCGGTCTACCACGAACAAGCTATCGGTCATGTCAGGCAACTGCCCGCGCCGCCGCAAATAGCGCAATACCACGTCTAACGTCACGTCGGGGCGGACGGTCGTGGTGTCGAAATTCATCATGCCCCCGGCGGTGTCTTCGGGATATTGCAGCACCGCTTCCAAACGGTTGCGATCTTGTTCTTCTAAGGATTGCAGCAACTCGCTAATAACCGACTCGGGCAAGTCTGGTAAAATGTCGGCCAGGTCATCGGTGTCCAAACCTTCGGTGGCCGCAACCAACTCGGCGTTGTCCATGTGCCGAATCAGTCCGGTACGCACTTCATCATTTACATAAAGCAGCACGTCCCCATCAAGATCAGGATTAACCGCATCCCATAGTCGACTTCGATCATCGCGGGGTAAAGACTCCAACACGTTGGCAATGTCAGCAGGGTGCAATCCATTGACAATTTCGGCCGCACGCGCGACTTCGCCTTGACGCAAAAATGCGCTAATGCGAATTAAGTGATGTTGGATTTGCGCCGGAGCATCCATGGCCATTAACCGTTACACAAAATTTCCACGATGGCGATTCCTGCAAACACCGATCCGAACGCGAGCCAAAACAAAACCCGAGAACGGACGTACGTCAAAACTCTCTAAGGCAAGGGAGCGATGTGAGAAAAGTTTTCTTATACTAACGTAAAGCGTGATCATCGTGGACCTGGCGAAATGAGCGTCGATCAGCGACTATCGAATTTTCTAGCTATTCCGGCTCACCGAACCGTTCCGCAATAACTTGAGCAAGCGCGAGCTGTGCCGCCTCCTCATCTTCACCGTCGGCAATAACATCCAACTCCGCGCCTTTCGCCGCCGCCAGCATCATCACCCCCATGATGCTCTTGCCATTCACTGTGCGCGCGCCCCGGCGCACCTTTATTTCGCAATTGAAGCGCGAGGCGACGGTGACAAACCGCGCCGCCGCCCTGGCATGCAACCCCAACTTATTAATAATTATTACGTGACGGGTCAGCATAGCCTTTTATCCTTATTACTCAAATTCGCTTTATTCGACACTCAATCCATATTGCGGTGCACCGGCGCTACAATTCATGATGCCTTCTCGTCCACCGCTCACGGCCTTTTCTGCTAGCTCCAACAGCGGCAACATGGGGTAGTTAAATGCGCGAATCAACATCGGCAAGTTAACACCTGAGACCACAACCGTGTCGGCATTGTTCTGCAGCCTGCAAGAGATATTGCTCGGCGTTGAACCGTACATATCGGTTAAAACCAACACGCCTTCACCGCTATCGAGTTGATCGCAATCATACTGCGCGCGCTTAACCAATTCGTCGGGATCGCTGGTGCGGCTCACTTTAAGCAATTTGCATTGGGTCGGACAAAAACCCAACGCACCCACGGCTGTCTCCATCAACATTTGGCCGATGTCGTCATGCGTAATAATCAAAATGCCAACACTCATTTAAATTCTCGGTGCCGCGCGAGAACATCATTATTCGAAGCAAAATGGGCCGCCAAGCGCTCCACCAAATACACCGAACGATGTTGCCCGCCCGTGCATCCCACGGCAATGGTGAGATAGGTTCGATCTGCCGCCCTAAAACGCGGAATCCACCTCTCTAAAAAGTTTCGCAAGTCTTCGTACATCTCTATGACCATCGCGTGGCTTTCTAAAAACTCAATGACCGGCGCATCACGCCCGGTAAACTCACGCAGCCTTGCCTCCCAGTAAGGATTAGGCAAACAGCGCACATCAAAAACCAAGTCCGCGTCGACGGGAATGCCATTTTTGTAACCAAAAGACAGAAACAACACCGACAGCGTCTTCTGATCTTTCGTCGCAACACGTTGGCGAATCAAATCGCGCAATTGATGCAAATTGGTGTGCGACGTATCAATATACAAATCGGCCTGGCGCGAAATGGGGTCAAGCAGTTCACGCTCTAGATCAATAGCTTCGGCCAGAGAAATAGGATCTTTAGTCAACGGATGTTTGCGGCGGGTTTCACTGAAGCGTTTAATCAAAATCGGATCGTCGGCATCCAAAAACAACACTTCGCAGTTAATTTCCGCCTCGCGTAAACCTGATAAAATAGCGGGGAAACGCGCCAATTCCTCAGGACGATTACGGGCATCCACCCCCACCGCCGCGTTGCGGTAAAATTTCTTACCGGCACCGACCATGTGTGCAGCGAAGTTGGAAAGCAAACTGATAGGAAGGTTGTCTATACAATAGTAATCGAGGTCTTCTAGCACGTTTAGCACCGTGCTCTTACCCGAACCCGACAGACCGCTAACGATGAGTAGTCTCACCTATAATTCTCATTCGTGAATGTGGATTGACCATCGAGAATCAGCGTACGGGCACAAGTCTCGACCCAAACAGCGGGTTCATGGGTATGACGTGCCGACATAACCCACTCAACCATGTTGTTTTTGTAACCGACCCTGGTGGTACGGCTGCCAAATAATAGACTATCTTCACTGGCCTTGTCAGGACTATGTTCGACCAAACTTATAACAGCGTGAAGGGCGTGGCTCATTACCGTAGCGGCCTTTCCAAATATGGCAAATACATCAAGCAAACCCAGCCTTCGCACGTGCAGTCGACCATAGATTTCGACCGGACAAAACGCCCATACGTCACCGTCCGGTAGCGACGCAATTTCGGGCGCATCGTCGGCGATTAGGCGGTGTCCACGCTGCAACAGGTTTAAAGCCAGCGCGCTCTTGCCAACGCCAGGTGGGCCTCGCAATAAGATTCCCTTTCCGAACACACTTACGACGGTACCGTGCATCATTTCGCGCGCACACACTAAAGACGGCAGATCGCGCCATAACAACGCCAGAATTTCGCCGACACTCAGCGTGCTAGAAAATACCAGGAAGCGAGACTGAGCCAACATCCAAGGCAAAGGCGGCAGGTTGTCGGTGACGACTAACAGTTTGCAATCAAAGACTTCGGGGCGCGCAATGCCGCGCAACCTGTTCCATTCCACCGGACCGAACACAGCAACCGAAAAATTCTGCCAGGGGTGATATCGGCCGAGCAGATTGTCGTAGTCATGTGGGCCAGCGGGAGCGGGAAGCGTGAGCGACTCTTCCGCCGCACCTCCTATCCATCGCATACCTTCAGAAAAAAACATTCCGACTAAATATTAGGTTCGGAAACGAAATTGGCGAGAAGTTCATAGAGTGCCGCCGACGTTTTTGCGGCACGAAGCTGATCGCGGAATTCGGGCTTGCTAAACATTTCACTTAACAGCGCTAATACTTCCAAATGTTCTTGGGAACAATCGGCAGGTACCAACAAGGCACAGAGCAAGTCCACCGGCTGTCCATCCGGCGCGTCGTAGTCCACACCCTGCGCAAGGCGGATAAAAGCAGATACCGCTTTTTTGCCTGTTTTCAATCTGCCATGAGGAATGGCCACACCCTTACCCAGCCCCGTGCTACCAAGGCGTTCTCGCGCAACCAAGCTCTCAAACACTTCCAATTGATTCAGAGCACGGTCACCCTGCACAATGAGGTGACTAAGCTCCTCAAGCGCGCGTTTCTTACTCGCCGAACGCACACCGCAGGCGACGCGGGACTGCGTGAGCAAATCAATGAGCTGCATACCCTCAGTTCACCTAATTTTTAAATCGTGAACGATTTTGAAGCACATCCCAACCTGTTAAACAGGGTTACTACGGTGATGATCTTTCACTTTGCTCTTGTGCTTGAGAATTTGGCGATCCAACTTATCGGCCAAGGCATCAATCGCTGCGTACATGTCGGTTTCTTCGGCATCGGCAAAAATCTTGTTCCCTTTAACTAGGATCGTCGCTTCGGCCTTTTGATTCAACTTTTCCACGCTCAACACGACGTGGGTGTCTAGCACGCCTTCGAAATGATGCGCCAAGCGCCCGATTTTCTCGTTCACATAGGAACGCAGTGCGGGCGTAATTTCACAATGATGGCCACTCAAATCGATCTGCATAAAAATCTCCTACAACTTTAAATTCAAGCGAGTCTTTTACGTTCATTTGACGGTTGAATATTCAGCGCATCTCGGTACTTCGCCACGGTACGGCGGGCGACGTTGATACCTTGATCGCACAGAATTTTGGCAATTTTGCTATCGCTCAATGGCCGCCGCGCGTCCTCCGCTGCCACCAGTTTCTTGATCAACGCGCGAATGGCCGTTGAAGAACACTCACCTCCACTTGAGGTACTCACGTGGCTAGAGAAAAAGTATTTCAACTCAAAAATGCCGCGCGGCGTATGCATGTATTTCTTGTTGGTAATGCGCGATATCGTCGACTCGTGCATGCTGACGGTTTCCGCGACGTCGTGCAACACCAACGCTTTCATGGCTTCTTCGCCGTGCTCAAGAAAACCACGCTGACGATCAACGATACACTTAGCTACCTTGAGCAGTGTTTCGTTACGGCTTTGCAGGCTCTTAATCAGCCAACGCGCTTCCTGCAATTGCCCTTGCATATAGGCGTTATCGGCGCTCTTGTCAGCACGCTGAATCATGCCCGAATACAGCGAATTGATGGACAATTTTGGCATGGCGTCAGGATTGAGATCCACTCGCCAAACACCGCGAATTTTTCGCACATACACGTCAGGAATAATATATTCCGGGTGCGAAGCGGCGACATGGCTGCCCGGACGCGGATTCAAACTGTGCACCAACTTCATCACTTCCGCGAGCTGCTCATCATTGAGCTTCATGCGGCGCAGTAACTGCGCGAATTCGCGGTTAGCCAATAAATCGAAGTGATTGTCGATTAGTCCCACAGCTTCTTTGAGCCATGGCGTTTCGGCTTCCAACTGCTTAAGCTGAATGCGCAAGCACTCGCGTAAATCGCGAGCCGCGACGCCGGGTGGATCAAAATTCTGCACACGGTGTAACACCGCATCGACTTCTTCTTTGTCGATGGGATAGTCTTCGCGCATGGACTCCCAGATGTCCTCGACATTGGTGGCCAGATAACCATTCTCGTCGACGGCATCAATGATCGCTTCGGCGATAGCCATGTCTTGTTCGCTAAACGGCGTAAGCCGCATTTGCCACAAGAGATGCTCGCGTAGGGTGTCTTCTTCCGTATCGCGATCTTCAAATTCGCGCCCTGAATCGTCACCGCCACTATACGACGTCGTAGACGTACCAAGATCGAAACTGTCTTCCCAATTACTGTCGACTGCCAGCTCCTGCGGGATGTCTTCGTTGCGCATATCCACGCTGTCATCGCGCGTTTCGAAATTCGATTCCGGCTCGGCTTCGCCACTGGGCGTGCTGGTCGCCTGCGAATTGATGCCTACGGCTTCTGCGACGGCATTGGCACCGTCACCCTCGCCGTCCTCGGAAACTTCGAGCATGGGATTGCTTTCCAGCGCCTGCTGGATTTCCGTTTGCAATTCCATTGTGGAAAGCTGCAGCAGCCGGATAGCCTGCTGTAGTTGAGGGGTCATCGTGAGATGCTGGCCTAAGCGAAGTTGCAGTGATTGCTTCACGCGAGGTTGTCCTGTGTCACTGTTGCTCCGATGATAGTATGCGGAAAACAAAGGAAATTATACATCAAGTAGTGAGCTACGCTACTAAGTGTGTGACAAGAGCTTACCACGCCGTCGTCACATCCTAAAATCATGGCCCAAATACACTTTTTTTACCAACTCGTTTTGGAGAATATCTACCGGACTGCCCTCGGCAATAACCTCACCCTCGTTAATAATGTAAGCTCTGCCACAAATGCCCAAGGTTTCCCGCACATTGTGGTCCGTTATTAACACACCGATGTTGCGACTGCGTAAATGCTCAATAATGTGCTGAATATCGCCGACCGAGAGCGGATCCACCCCCGCGAACGGCTCATCCAGCAAAATAAAGCGCGGCTCGGCTGCCAATGCGCGCGCAATTTCTACGCGCCGACGTTCACCGCCGGACAAACTCATTCCTAAACTTTCACTCAAGTGACCAATATGCAGCTCTTGAAGCAATTGCTCCAGCTTTTGTTTGCGCGCCGCCGCGTCAAGGTCTTTGCGTACTTCAAGGACCGCGTTTATGTTGTCGGCAACACTGAGTTTGCGAAAGACCGACGCTTCTTGCGGCAAATATCCAATGCCCAAACGCGCACGCGCATGCAACGGGAAGTCGGTAATAACTTGATCGTCGACGCGAATCTCGCCTTTGTCGCAGGGCACCAAACCGACGATCATGTAGAAACTCGTCGTTTTTCCTGCACCGTTAGGCCCTAACAGACCGACCACTTCGCCGGAATTCACTTCCAACGATACACGCTTTACCACGTGACGTGTACGATAGGATTTCGCTAGATTGGTTGCTTTTAACAGGCTCACGGTGTTTTCGGCGTAGATTCCAACGTTGAAGGCTGGATGACAACTTGCACACGGCCCGTCCCCGGTGTCGCGCCGGACGCACGTACAACGCTACTCAGCGTGTCATATTCAATGCGCGGACCTGCAAAGCTGTTCGCGCCTTGGCGCAACTCAGCACCGTTGGTTAACAGTACCACGCCATCTTGAGCGCGATATTCCACATGCTTGGCTTGGGCGCGAATATCTTCTGTGGCGTTATCGGGGCGCTGCCGAAATCGTGCAGGCGATCCATTGGCGACAATTTTCGTGAGTCGTCTCTCTACGGTATGCACTACGACGGAATCTGCACTTATTTGCAAACTACCTTGAACCAGCGTGACTTTGCCGCTGTATGTACTCAATCCGTTGCGCTCGTCGATGTCGACTTGATCGGCTTCGATATTAATTGGCTTTTCTTTGTCGGTACTGAGTGCGTGCACAGGCGCTAACATACAACTAGTCAACGCGATAGCGAAGAATAAATTACTGAACCGCATATTGGCCACGCACGTTCGCGAGTAAATGCATTTGTTGCTGATTTAGGTCGAAACGCAGTCCCACTGCAGAAACACGCGCATTCGCTTGCTCCATGGTCACCGGGCCATCGGTGGCGCCGGTGTTATCGGCGAGATTTACGCGTAACTGATCGGTGCGCAGGCTAAGCGCTGACGCAACCGATTGACTGGCATGGTACTCGACTGTCACATCGCCCGTCAGATTTATTTGCTGGTCGCTTTCCACGCTGCCGAGTAGAGCACGGACACGCCATTCACCTTTATTGGCCTGCACAGCGCGCAGCAAAGGTGCCGTAAGCTCAGCCGTTCGGTCGACATAATGCAGCATTTTATCTGCTTCCAACCATTGTAGTGGCACGCCTTGCGGATCGGTGATGGTCAGTTTAAATTTTTCCATGTAGTAGTCCGGTTCGTGTTTCGCAACCGGGGGCGCCCGCAGCGCCGTTTGCGTCGTGTCCGTTATCCAAATAACTAATGTTATACCACCGGCGAGCACTGCCCAAAATACCAGCGAATTTCGACTTAATAATTTACGCGCCAGCGTCAAGGACATGTTAGAGATACTTCGCTAACGTGTCTTGCAAAACACCATGGCCTTCCATAATCAGTTCACACACGTCGCGCGCCGCACCGTGACCGCCGCGATTCGGTGTTTGCCAATGTGCATGCTGCTTCACGAAGGGGTGCGCGTCTTGCGTGGCGATGGCCAATCCCACGCGGCGCATCACGGGTAAATCAACCACGTCGTCGCCCACATAGGCGGCTTCTTCCGCGGCGAAACCGAGCTTGGCCATTAATTCAAGGTAGGCCGGGACTTTGTCGCGCTTACCTTGGTAAACATGCTCTACGCCCAGCTCGACCATGCGATGCGATACGATGGATGAGGTGCGCCCAGTAATAATGCCGATCTGCACGCCGTTGCTTTGCAACATTTTCATGCCGTGACCGTCTCGCGAGTGAAAGGATTTAATTTCCTTGCCGTCTTCGGTGACGTATAGGCGACCATCCGTTAATACGCCGTCGACATCAAAAATGACGACTTTAATCTTCGATGCTTTTTCCAATATGTCGCGCATGTTTTTTCGCCGTGCTGGGGATTAGTTCATACCACGCCGGCGCGCAATAAATCGTGCATATTGAGCGCGCCTAACAGTGTTCTGTTGTCGTCCGTTACGGGAAACGCATTAACCTTGTACTTTTCCATATTTTCCAAGGCTTCGGCCGCCAACATCGTGGGCCGCAATGTCTTGCAATTTCGAATCATCACATCAGTAATCGGTGTGGTGCGAACATCAACGACTTGATCAAGCAAACGGCGCAAATCGCCATCCGTGAATAAACCGACCACCACGTTGGCGTCGTCGACCACGGTCGTAAAACCGAGGCCCTTCTTACTGATCTCACTCAAGGCATCGCGCACCGTCGCGCTGGACGTGACACGCGGAACCGCCTCACCGGTGTGCATAACGTCTTCGATTAACAGCAATAATCGGCGCCCTAACGAGCCACCCGGATGCGATTTGGCGAAATCTTCTTCAGTAAAGCCGCGTGCTTCTAACAATGCGATAGCAAGCGCATCACCCATCACTAAGGTGGCGGTGGTGCTTGAGGTCGGCGCCAAACCCAATGGGCAAGCTTCTTTGTCGACGCTAACATTGATATGCACATTGGCCCACTTCGCCAGGGTCGAGGAGGCGTTACCTGTTAGCGCAATTAATGGCACGCCTTGCCGTTTGACTAGCGGCACAATGGTGAGCAATTCGGCGGTTTCGCCGGAATAAGAAACCGCGATGACGACGTCTTCATCGGTGATCATGCCTAAATCGCCGTGACTCGCTTCACCGGGGTGAACGAAAAATGCGGGGGTACCCGTGCTGGCCAAGGTCGAGGCAATTTTGCCCGCAACGTGGCCCGACTTGCCCATCCCCGTGACGATTACGCGACCGTTGCACGCTAACATCAACCGACAGGCCGCGACAAAGTGCTCGTCAATGCGCTCCAACATGGAATTAACGCCTTCGGCTTCGGTACGAATCACCGCGCGCCCCATTTGCTGAAGTGCGGCATCGGTGGTATCACCGCGCGTGTAACGTTGCTGTTTGGCTGTCAAAAAATGCTTCCGTGATGAGGTTAAGTAAACGCGAAATCGGCGAATAGTCCGGCGAAAATCGCGGCACCAAACCCGTTGTTGTTTAGAAAGGCGCGAAAACAGGCTTTCTCGTCGCGATCCCGAATCAAATACTGTTGGTAAACGGCAAGCATACTAGCAATCGCCAGCCCCATAAAGTACGGCACCGATAATCCCTCGCGCCACCCGACCAGGGCTAAGCCCATGACAACAGCCAATTGCAGGAGGCCCACAATGGCGCGATCCGCACGGCCAAAGAGAATCGCGGTCGATTTGACGCCTATTTTCACGTCGTCCTTGCGGTCCACCATGCCGTACATCGTATCGTAAGCAGTGGTCCACAACACGGTCACTAGGAACAAGATCCACGCCGTCACCGGCACCTCGTTGAGTGTAGCCGCAAACGCCATGGGAATCGCCCAACCAAATGCGACACCCAAATGGACCTGGGGCAAGTGAGTATAGCGCTTCATAAAGGGATACGTGCCCGCCAACAGCACGCCCACGGTCGACATGCCGATGGTAAGCGGGTTCATGCTGAGCACCAAGGCAAAAGCGGTTAACGCCAACCCGGCCGCCAACGCAAGCGCTTCTTTGGTGGAGACGCGCTTTTGCGCCAATGGGCGGTTTTTAGTCCGCGTCACGTGCGGGTCGAAATCACGGTCGGCGTAATCGTTAATCACGCAACCCGCCGAACGCATCAAGAACACGCCTCCACAGAAAACCGTCATAACGAGCAAACTCGGCCAACCACGCGCGGCGATCCACAAGGCCCAAAGCGTGGGCCACAGTAGAAGCAACGTGCCGACTGGACGGTCAACACGCATCAACAGGCCATATTCGCGCAGGCGCTGCTTGAGGGTGATGGAGCTTGGGCTTGTTAGTGTCGTCATCGTGGAAAAGCCGCGTTGGTACGGAGAAAAGGAAACTCGGTTACATAAATTGGAGCTCGTAGGGTAAGAATAGCGAGCTTTGGGGGGGAATAGCTAGTGTGGGAGGATTCGGGGGGGATGGGCGGTGGCGCTTGGGCGGCATCCGTCTCACGAAACCCACAACCAGTAGGAAGCCGCGTCCGCCGTGGCTCTCGGGGCAATTCATGTGGCCAGGAAAACCCGCAACCAGTAGAATGCCAAGCTACTTATGTGCTGATAGCTATTCAAAACGAATTTAAACAGGATTTAAACAATGACAAGTGCCCAACAACGCGCTGCACTGCAAAGCCAAATCTGGAAAATCGCCAACGATGTCCGAGGCGCAGTCGACGGCTGGGATTTCAAGCAGTATGTCTTGGGCACCCTGTTCTATCGCTTTATCAGTGAAAACTTTGCCAGCTACATTGAAGGCGGTTTTTGGGTCAGGAGCTCAACCACACCACCTACAACCTGGCGCGGATGAACATGTTCTTGCACAACATCAACTACGACAAATTCAATATCCAGCTGGGTGATACGCTGCGGCATCCGCATTTTGGTGATGACAAGCCCTTTGACGCCATCGTCTCCAACCCGCCTTACTCGGTAAAATGGATAGGCGCAGACGACCCCACCCTGATTAACGATGACCGCTTTGCCCCTGCGGGTGTGTTAGCGCCCAAATCCAAAGCCGACTTTGCCTTCGTGCTGCATGCCTTGAGTTATCTCTCCAGCAAAGG
>JANOTC010000520.1:0-3281 GCA_031416175.1 Gammaproteobacteria bacterium | reverse complement strand
GAAACTTGCTCAAATATAGGGCCGAATACGCGGCACGGGCCGCACCACGGCGCCCAGAAATCGATAACCACCATCGGGTGAGTTTCGATAATTTCGTTGAAATTCTGCTCAGTTAATTCCAGTGTCGCCATTAAGTACGCTCCTTTCCGTTGGTTCGCATAGTAGTCGAAGATGACTTAACTTGCCGTTAACGCCACCGCACGCGGCGCCGAAAATACACAGCCCACAAACATAAAAAGCCAAACGCTGCCAGGCCCAAATCACCCCGGTTAGGTGCTTCGAGAACCGTCACATGGCGCACGCCTTTGTTATTGCTGGTATTAGTATCGGCCGTGCGACTCAATACCGAAGCCCGTAAGTTTACATCGCCGATTAACTTTGGACGAATGGTTAAGACGAGGGTAGCGGTATTCCCAGACGCCAAGGCTAAATTAGTCACAGGATCGCCTATATCACAAAAAAGTTGTCGTTTTGCAGTAATGCAGACGTTGGGCGTCGATGAACTGGCATCGACTTCCACGTCCACGCCTGCTGGCACCTCAAGTACCACGTGCGGCCCAGCCGCCGCGAGGGTGCCCTCGTTGGTCACAGTAAGCGTCAAGCGGAATTCTTTACCCAAGAAGAGGCTAGCCGAGCTCGTCGTCATGACCAAAGATAAGTCAGTTGCAACGTTAGAACCGTCTTCTTTGGGATCGTCGTCTCGGATTGACATAACGAAAGCGTCTTCGGCTACGCCGTGAGCAGGTTGAAATGCGCCAGGTGTAATGGGAAACTTGTTCGATGTTGTACCACCTGCAACAATGGTGGTGAGGCCATCGGTGGCTAAGCCGAAGATATAGTCGGCGAGTTCGGCGCCAATCAGTGTGGAGTAGACCAATTCCAGCTTTGACTTATCCGCCGCTTCAACAATTTTTGTTAAGAACCCATCGTCGTTTACCGCGACTGTTTGGAACGCGTGTTTCGTCGGAAAATCTCTGGACGCGGTTCGTCCGACCACATAGACAGTCTCTTTCGTAACCGTGTTATTTGGTTTAATAACTCGCATTTCCGAGGCGGCGTCCGAGTCTGAGCCGCCTATTAAGGTGGAGTAGAGTAGCTTGGTAGAGTAGCCTAGATTGACAGAACCTATGGGAACGGCCGAAAACTTTGATAAGAAAGGTTCCGTTTGCCCTTGGTCCCCTAGAGGATCCTCAGCGAGTCGCTTGACGAGCGGAAAAAAATCCAAAAGCTCTGGCTTGTTAGACACCACAGGATCACTCGGTGCAACCTCTTTGTCCAAGGAGATCCCAAGAGATCGCGTATTTCCTGCGACCCAAAACCCGATTTTGCCATCAACCGCTGGAGTCAAGGTGTCAAAGTCCACACCAATAGCATCCTCATCTTTGGCACCTCCCAAAAACGTACCAAAACTCACTTTTTCTCCATCGTCCGTCAACATTATCACGTACGCATCACGACATGGATGAGAGGGGCCAACCAAATCGCCGTCAGTATCTCGGCACGTGCCATCACCTGAATGATATTTTTTGTAGGGTTTGTTTCCGTTTCCCATCGGAAAGTTGCCGCTCTCTGTTTCGCCCGCAACCAATATGTCAAGTTTGTTAGCATTGGCCTCGTTTTTTCTGAGCGCGAGTGATTCACCCCAATCGTTGCCAGCACCGCCTAAGTAAGTGGAATAGGTGAGATCTTTGCCCGTATTTGCCACTCGAATAACAAAAGCGTCGGTGTTAATGCCGCCGCCAAAATTGCATTGAATAGTCGTCACACTGGCTCCGCATTTTGATGGGAAGTCAGCGGACTTGGTAAACCCAGTAACCCAGGCCCCTCCTGAGGAATCCACCTGAATCGCGCGCGTACCATCGTCATCACTCCCACCCACAAAAGTGGAGTAAAGCAACGCTCCGTCACTTCTTAGTTTCGCCACAAAGCCATCGAGCTTTCCACCCAATTGGCTCTGCGCGGCGGCAGTCGACGTTGGGAAATCGGGCGAATTGGTAGCGCCTGCGATATAAATATCGTTATTTACGTCTAATTTCGTATCTACAACGACAGCACGGGCGGCGTCACTCCCGCAACCACCCAAATAGGTCGCAAATAAAAGCATCCCCGTTGGCGAAAACTTAGCGATAAATGCATCAAAATCGGGACGTTTGGCCGGGTCGCCAGCGCGCGGTGGCAAACAAAGCGTACCGCCATGCACAGATTGATACGGCGCCGTAGTCATTGGTTGGCCTGAAGTCGCCGTAACGAAAGACGCAGTCGGGAACCCGACGGACGTTGTCTGACCTGCAACGATGATTGCGCCACCTTTGTCCCTGGCAACACTTTGTATGGTATCCACGCGATCTTTTGAATCGCTGGGATCAGCACGACTCCCTCCCAAGTAAGTAGAAAAATTAATAACCGGATCAATCACCAAGCGTTCTGAGCGCAGGTATTCTCCTACCTCAAAGGCAAGCAGGGCATTGGGCAATACGCGCACTTTGCCTGTTATGGGTATTCGTTTACCCTCTTTAACTTGGTAAATGTTAGGTTGAAGCTGCGTCAGTTCGCCGTTTTTCACGCCGAAGTGGAGAATGCCGCTGGGATCTAGACGTTGCGTCAATGTGCCATTTGTTTCGATTCGGACGAGACTTGGGTCCGACCCTGGTTCCACTTCTAAATCATATTCCAGGCGGTTCTGAGTCAAGCGCAATACCAAATCTATCCCCGGATAAAGATTTTCATAACGTATGGATGCAAAGGTAGATGCCCCTACGCCCCAGGCCTTTTTCTGAACGCCTACGTAGTAGTTAACGCGACCTGGCAGGGATTGTTCGCCACGCAGGTTTGCATGCCGATTGGAATGGGTGCCGACAAATTTGAATTGTACGAGGTTATCTCGAGCTGACGCCGCGCTTGACTTGTCAGACCTCGGCAGCTGCAATGTGAACTCACCCGCGCTTGCTAGAACCGTGTACTGAGGTAATCTGGCTAAGAATTTATAACGCGCATCCGCTTGGCCCCGATTCGCCTCAAAAAAAGTTGGGATAGAAAACTTGCTTGCGCCGACGGGTGCGACCACAGAAGCGGCGACCTGGCCGGTTGTAAAGACCGCCAGGATTATGAGCGCCCGCCACCAAAAAACCCTCATCCACGCTCCCCTACCCACCGCTTTAATACCTGCCTAGTATTACAGATGAGACCCGCCCTCCATAAGAAAATTTTACATCCCATTGAAATAAAAGGAACGAAATCCCGTTATCTCTTACGCATGCACACCCTTTAAATCCGCTCCCATC
>JANOTC010000519.1:0-2839 GCA_031416175.1 Gammaproteobacteria bacterium | reverse complement strand
CATCTCATCCGGCTGGATTGCGAAAGCCTCGATTTTACCTATATCCCATTTCGTGCCGAAGATCTGAAAATTGTGCTTTTCGATACCCGGGTGAAGCATTCCCTGGCCTCATCGGCCTATAATGAACGCCGTGAGCAATGCGAGTAACTTTGATGCCACGCACATGGACCATTTCCGCAATGAAATGGGCGGTGGTTTCGCCTTCCACGGTGGGATTGGTAGCCAGAATAACTTCCCGCACGTGTCCAGCGTCCAAGCGCTTCCCCAGCGCATCGAGACCCAATTCGGACGGACCAATGCCATCCAACGGCGACAACCGCCCCATCAAGACAAAATACAGACCGCGATACCCGGTCGATTGCTCAATGGCGAGCATATCGGCGGGCGTTTCCAGCACACACAACAGACCCGGATCGCGGTTGCTGCCTAAACAAATGGCGCACATTTCGGTCTCACTCAAAGTGCGACACGCGCTGCAACGCCCGATTCGATTCATCGCCTCCAGCAAGGTGGCCGCCAAGTGGCGCCCACCGTCCCGGTCGCGATCCAGTAGGTGAAATGCCATCCGCTGCGCCGTTTTCGGCCCCACGCCTGGCAAACAACGGAGCGCCTCAATGAGGCGGTCCAGCAGCGGGCTGTACATACTCACGGACTAAAACGGCATTTTCATACCGGGCGGGAGATCCATTCCGCCAGCCACGGTGGCCATTTTCTCGCGTGTGACGTTTTCAACCAAACGAACCGCATCGTTGACCGCGGCGGCCATTAAATCTTCGAGCATGTCCTTGTCGTCCTGCAACAACGACGGGTCGATCTTCACACGGCGCACATCATGGCGACCGGTCATCACGACAGTCACCATACCACCGCCCGCTTGGCCAGTGACTTCAATGGCGGCGATTTCTTCCTGCACTTTTTGCATGCGACCCTGCATCTGCTGGGCCTGCTTCATTAAATTCCCCAAACCACCCTTCATCATCACTCACCTCTTAACAAGTCACTTTTATTGATTCACTTACGCAACAGGGCAGGTTCTACGGGTCTATCAAGCGGATCGATTTCGGGTCCAATTCCGCACCAAACGTTTGCTTAATCGACTGCACTGCAGGATCCGCTTCAATGGCTTCTGTCGCCAGTCGCATGCGATCAGTCTGATCTCGCGCGTCACGCTTAGCCGCTGTATCCGCTTTGCTATCACCCACCGACAGATTGATTTTCACCGGTTCGTTCAGTTGCGATTGCACGGCCGCCTGTAGCTTTTCTACCACCGCACGACTCGCCATATGCGCGTGCGCCTGTTGTACCATCAAGGTAATCGTATCACCTTTACGGCCAGCAAAAGCACTGTTGAAAGCGAGTTGTTTTGCCACGCCGCTCAACGGCAAGGTACGCACCACGTTCTCCCAAATGAATTCGCCCGCACGTACCGAATCGCTGGCGCCGGAGGCATTCAGCGACGCCGCTGGAGGGGGTGCCGTCATAACGGGTACCGGCACTGAAGTCGGCGTCTCGCGGCGAGACTGTGACAGAACGGGGACTACATGGGTTTTAGCCACTGGCGGAGATACTGAAGCAACCGGAGCGACGGGCACCGACGGCATTGTCGGCAAACGCGCCGCGTTCTCCGTCCCTAAGTCACTGGCCGGACGAAACGCCAACATGCGCAACAAGACCATCTCAAGCCCAGCACGTGGATCAGGCGCAAGCGGCAAATCGCGACGCCCAACCAAGCCAATTTGATAGAAAAGCTGCACGTCTTCGGCACTGAGTGCGGTGGCCAATTCCCTGACCTCAGGCTCATCCACCCCTGCCGCTTGGGCAACCTTGTCGCCTAACTGGGCGAGGGCAATCGCATGCAAGAGCGATACGACCTCGGCTAAAACAGCCGCATAATCCAGCCCATGCTGAGAAAACTGATCGACGTGACTCAGCACGCCCACCCCATCCCGATCCGCCACCGCGCGCATCAAGCCCACCACATCACCACGACTGAGCGTCCCTAGCATCGCGCGAACATCGGCGTCACGCACGGAACCGCCACCGTAGGCGATGGCTTGGTCAAGCACACTCAATGCATCGCGCATGCTTCCATTGGCCGCACGCGCCACCAACTTAATCGCCGCAACATCAAACTCTACGTCTTCTTGCGACAAAACATACTGCAAATGCCCAACAATTTGCTCGATAGGGATTACTTTGAGATTGAACTTGAGACAGCGGGACAGAATGGTTACCGGCAGCTTTTGCGGGTCGGTAGTCGCCAGCACAAACTTCACGTGCGGGGGCGGCTCCTCCAAGGTTTTCAACAGCGCATTGAAGCTATGCCCCGACAGCATGTGAACTTCGTCGATGAGGTATACTTTGAACCGTCCACGCGATGGGAGGTACTGAACGTTTTCTAGTAAATCGCGAGTATCTTCCACTTTCGTGCGTGAGGCGGCGTCAACTTCTAATAAATCGACAAAACGCCCCTCGTCGATCTCGCGACAAGCACTACATTCGCCGCACGGCTTGGAGCTCAGGCCCAAATCACAATTCAAAGATTTAGCGAGAATGCGCCCCAGCGTGGTTTTACCCACCCCCCGCGTACCCGTAAAGAGATAGGCATGATGCAAGCGACCCGTGTCCAACGCGTTAATCAACGCCCGTAACACGTGTTCTTGCCCCACAACATCGGCGAACTTGCGAGGACGCCATTTGCGCGCCAAGACTTGGTATCGCATGAGCCCCACCAGAACAGTGCAAACCGAAATACGCGCTTAACACCAAAAAAGTGGGTTAACGAACACGGCTTGCAATAGAGATTAGGTGGCAACCCGCACCCGCCACACCTCGGCGC
>JANOTC010000518.1:0-8404 GCA_031416175.1 Gammaproteobacteria bacterium | reverse complement strand
ATCGCATGAGCCCCACCAGAACAGTGCAAACCGGGCCATCGCAAAAAAACCACCAAAAAAGGGGTGCAAATGAGCGCGGTTGGCAATAAAGATTAGGTGGCAACCCGCACCCGCCACACCTCGGCGCACGAATCCATCATTACCGCTGCTCCCTTCCAGGCCTGACGGGGTTCACAATGTATCGTCGCGAGGGGACCGGCACGGGTCACCATAGATCGTTCGTCAAACCCCTTAGCGGAACATGTTCCGCCTCAGAATTTGAGGTCGGGCATTTTAGCACGCGACGCCCGGAGAGGCGAATTCTTATGCCAGCTCAACCTCGCCTACATCTTTACAGAACTTTGCACTGGATCACAGCCAGATTCCTAAAGGTTTGCTAGAGTTAGGTCGTAACAATGCGGCAATGTCCCAATAACGGGAATCAATACGCCGAACAGGAGTAACGTTTATGACACATCCAAAATTGCGCAGCAGTAAACCCGATATGTGGATGGTTTTGAGCTTTTTACTGGGCTTGGCGCTTGTTGTCACCATAAGCATGCAATCACTTAGCTAGTTGTGTAAGCACCACGCCTGCACCTTTCGCCTCCTGGCGAAGCTTGCCGTTCGTTGCCTGCTACTAAACACTAAATAACCCGATCATTGCCGCCGTCTACGGGCAATTGCGCCCCCGTTGTTTTCCCAAACAATGTGCCACACATTTCCGCCGCCAGCTCTGCCACGTCCCGACTCAACACCTCAACTTTCAACACGTTCTTAGTTTTGTATTGTTGTACGGTTAGCCCGTAATGCGCGGCACGCCCGTTTAATACCTCATCAGTCCAAATTCCGGTGTCGAACACGGCGTCAGGATGCAGAACGTTGACGCGGATATTGTCGCCTCCCCACTCCAACGCGGCGATACGCGCCAATTGCGTTAAGGCAGCCTTGGACGCGGAATAAGCCGCCGCCCCAGGTCCAGGCGCCAACACATTTTTTGAGCCTATCACGACGACTCGTCCCGCTTTCGGCGCCAACTTTAAGAGCGGAAAACACTCTCGCAGGAAGACGACATTAGCGTCTACGTTAACCCGCATGATTTGACGCCAGGCATCGAGCTGCAGACTCTCCAAACGACAACCTGCCGGGAACAGTCCTGCGTTAAGCACCAACATATCCAATCCACCAAAGGCGCAGACACCCTGTTCAATGGCGGTAACCACCTGAGCTTCCTCAGCGACATCACAGACGATCCCGCAGAAATCGGCGCGCGGATAGAGCGAAGTGATGTTTGGGTTAACATCCACACCAATGACCGCCGCGCCGCGTGCGAGTAGCGAATCTACACAGGCCTTGCCTATTCCCGAGGCAGCTCCCGTCACCAGCGCCACTTCACCCGCGAATGAAGACGCTTTTGCGCCGCCACGCAGCTTGGCTTGCTCTAAGTCCCAATACTCCATGTCGAAGATGTCACGATCAGACAACGCCACGTAGCCGCCTAGCGCTTCTGCCCGCAAAATCACTTCTATGGTATTCCGATAGATATCACGAACAATGGCCGCGTCTTTCGCACTGCGACCCGCGCACAGCATGCCCAACTGCGGGTCCAGCACGAGTCGCGGCGCCCTATCTAACATCGTTTTAGGTTCACGTGCAGACGGCGCGTGCGTATCGAAATAGTGCTTATAGTCAACGCCATACTGGGCTACATCGCGTCCGACCAGAGGTTTTTGTTTGGTACGAATCACGTGGTCAGGCGTCGCCGGGCCGCGATTGGCGATTGAACCCACATCGGCACGCTGAGCGAACGCTAAGCTCTCGTCGTCATTTGCCGCACACAGCAACATCGCATTGCCAGCGGCACGGGAAATTTCGCGTCTCAACGCCGCCGTTTCGACTCTTAGCGACGCTGACTTGGCTTTAGGCTGCGCCCCCGGCAACACCCAAGCATTTCTCTTCTTTAAATATTCCTCAGCTTTGCTAACCAAATCAATCATGCGCTCGTAGGACTCACGAGCGGATTCCGCAAAAGAAAATATTCCGTGATTCATCAGCACCATCCCGAGCGTATCGGCATGGGCTACTAGCGGAAACTGGCGCGCGCACTGCCGAGCCAAGTCGAAACCGGGCATGATGTAGTCAATAATGACGACACTGTCGCCGTAGATGTCTTGAATTCTTTTATATCCTTCGCGCGTATTGGTGATCGTTACCACCGCGTCGGCGTGGGTATGATCAACAAATTTGTGCGGAAGAATGGCGTGCAAAATCGCTTCGACCGATGGCGTTGGTGCGCTCGCCCAGGTCATGTGCGTGCGTAGCTCGTTGACCATTTGTGGATCTGACAGCGACTCAAGCTCAGCCAGTTGCAGTAGCCGTTTCAGTCGCACGGGGGAAAATCCGGCCCGATCAATACGCTCCAAATCCCAGCCACTGCCTTTCACATAAAGCAGCGTTTCTAGCTCGCCCAGTAAATCCCGTTCGGAAATCTTTACAGATGTATTGCCGCCGCCGTGGAGTACCAAGTTAGGCTCACGACCCAGCAAGCGCGAGGTATAGACACGTAAACCCAGTTCATCTGAAAATTGCGACGCTTCTGCGTCGTTCCAAAGGCTTTGCATTGAGGTTGAACTCCAGGACGTAGTTGGGCAATGGTAGCCAACTCTGAGCCTGTCGCGCAAAAAAGATGAGAACGATGCTGGCGTTTAGTTGAAAAAACGGGGGGGGGAACGGATTTCGCGGCGCCGCGAAATCCGTTTAGATTTTAGCTGCTTGTTCCGGTCGCTTGCTGCGGGAATGCTAACACTTTCGCTACTTCAGGTGCTTTGGGCTTGCCTTTAGCTTTCGCTTTGTTCGGCAACGCGCCTGGCAACATTTCCGACAATGCCTCAAGCGCATCGACACTCTTGCCGACCGACTCCCACATCATGTCGTAAATTCGAATCGCCGCATCCATGGGGTTGCGCGCGCGCTGGCGCTCCATGTCAACCCGCCACTGCAAACGCACCATTCGATCACGACATTCTACCGGCACACTCGCCAGGAATTCTTCAATTACCTGTTTGCGTGCCTCCTCAAACGCCGAGGGATCGGCTTTCGCGAGGTTTTTCCAGTATTCGAAATCGTTTACGTCTCGCACATTATTATTTAACTTTTCCATAATCACCTCCCACCAGGATGACATGTGTCATGCGAAAAAAATGCCATCATTTTTTACTATACATTTCAAATGATTGAAATTACAGCGCGAAATACATGTAAACTATTTCGACATATCGCGACCTTGTGCAACGAAACACTGTAAACCCCGAATGTCGCGCAAGAATGGCAACGGCGAGGCTCTGTTCGAATCACACTTTCTGAGCGCCGATTTGCCTATCATAATGGAATTTCAGCCCAAGGATGATAATCACTAAGCAAAGTGTGATTGCGTTTGAAATAATAACAGGTGCCGCACCTATCTCGATGCCGTAAAACAACCACAATACAACGCCCAAACTGAACAACAAGAACATGCCATAGGAAATGTCGCCACCAGACTTGGTCTTCCAGGTTTTGATTACTTGCGGCACGAAAGCAATTGTCGTCAGCGTCCCTGCCCCGGCACCCAGTAGATTCACCGCATCCATAAATTAGCTCCGCAGAATTTTGAAAAACTGGTTAAAGTGTCGACCGAACACACCCATGAGCTAAATTAGCATGAATTGTCGAAAAGGTTGTGGAGCTTGCTGTATTGCACCCTCCATCTCGTCTCCGATCCCAGGCATGCCGCTCGGTAAACCCGCCGGCGTCCGCTGCATTCATCTGGATGTCGATCATCTATGCGGCCTCTGGCTGCACCCAGATCGACCTGCCGTGTGCAATTCTCTACCCGCCGTGCTAGACACCTGTGGCAACACCTTTACTGAAGCCATTGCGTTAATGGACGAAATGGAAAGAAATACGGCGCCGACGTCCACCATCGTGCGATTTCGGCAGACTCCAATTTCGACGTAATCCGCCAACTTGACCGAAATTAAAGGAATTCTTAAACATTTAACTGTATGATTTTTTAATTGACGTCAAATACGTATCTTTGTCACGAGCGCAAATAAACACATGATTAAAGCTCGAACGCGGACATCTATTTTCGCCCTCTCAAGCCTGTTTGCTGTGGCGAATCCGTGCATCGCAGACACTACCACTGATGAGAAATACGCAGCAGCACTTGCGCTTGCGCGCGATGGACAATTTGCGCCTGCGCTGGAATCTCTGCGCTCACTGAGCGCGGAGTTTCCCGACACTTTGCGCTTTTTGTATGACTACATCGCCGTTTTAGGTTGGGCCGAGCGCGATGTCGACGTGGTATCCCTTGCGTCGCGCATTGACTCGTCCATCGTACCGCGCTACGTGCTTGAAACCATCGCGAAAGCCGCGCGCAACACGCATAACTTCGGACTTGCAATCAGTAGTTATGGCCGCGCACGTGAGCGCGACCCGCAACATCTTGAAAACACGCTCGGTTTGGCCATGTCCATGGCAGACGCGGGTCAGGCGGACGATGCTCTCACCCTTTTGTCCGCACAAACCAGCACCCCGGAGCAACAGATTTCATTATTGCTAACCAAGGCCTACGCCTTGAAGGCAAAAAAAGACACCTATTTCGAGTCGTTAGCCGTTTATGATCAAGTGCTCGCGCTGGACCCCGCAAATCGAGACGGTTGGCGCGGGAAAATTTTGACCACACAATGGCTGGGCGCGCCACACTTAGCCGCGCGCATGCTAGAACAACACCCCAACATACTGTCTGCCGATGAACGAGCCAGCCTCTTGGCAGACCGGGTAGCGGCGCGTCTCGGTTGGGGAACCTTATCGGCACTGCCCTCTGACGAACAACGCGTCATTATCGAATCTGCAGTAACAGAACTCCGTAGTACTGTGTCGCAGGAAGAGGCGAACGGCCGCCCCACCTCCACAGTAGCCCGACGCGCGCGTCTAGATTTATTAGTCGGCACGCACAAACTCGGTCAATTCGAACAAGTCATAGCGCTATACACGAAGCTAACAGAAGATCACGTAAATCTTCAGAGTTACGCCTTGGTAGCCGTGGCGGACGCCTATCTGCAACTCCGACAACCGCATGCGGCTATCCCGATCTATCGAGACGCTCTGAAGCAATCGCCAAACATGCTAGTGGCTCAAAGCGGCCTGTTTTACGCATTGATCGACGATGAACAGCACGACAACGCATTGCGCACCATAGATCAATTCGCTCTACAAACACCCATTTGGATCAAACGTGAACCCAAAGGACCAGGGCGAGCAAATCCAGAGCGAGCCGATTTGGATTTGCTCGCCGCACTGGGTCGCGCCTTTTCGGACTACCTGCCAGAAGCGCAGCAACGTTTGGAGCCGATGGTGGCGACTGCGCCTTATTCGGCCGATGTCAGAAACGGCCTTGGCACTGTGTATGCCTGGCGGGGCTGGCCACGTCGCGCTTTAACCGAATTGCGCATAGTCACGGCACAGGAACCGGACCACCTCGGCGCGCGCGTGAGCGAAATGGAAACCCAGCTGGCACTGCGCGAATACGAACAGGCTGAAATCGCACTCAAAACGGCACAGTCCATCTTCCCAAGCAGCATGCAAGTCCGACAAGCAGAGTCGAATTGGGGCATACATATGTCACCCGAATTACGCGTAGAAATTTCCCGTCTAGCCAGCAGTGGCCTATTGGAAAACGTCGCCGACTATACACTCGATACCCATTTGTTTTCTTGGCCGATCTACTACCGTTTCCGGCCTTACCTACATTCGTATTTATCCGCCGCGCAATTTCCAGAAGGCTTGGCCAGCTACAAGCGCTTCGGTGTCGGAACAGAGTTTAAATCGCGCCCCATTGACGCCAGCCTAGAATTGGCCGCCAATGCAGAAAACGGCAGCGACCCTGGTCTGCATTTGCGTGGACGTTGGTTTGCCAACGATTATTGGTCGGTGGGCGCCAGTTGGCAGAGTTTTGCGACGGACGTTCCCTTACGAGCGCGCACTCAGGGCACGGACGGCTGGTCACTGGACGCCGATACTGAGTACCGATTTGATGAAATGCGGCGTGTCGGCGCAGCAGCGCATCGGGTAGCAATGAGTGATGGCAATATCCGCCGCGCCTTCAACGTGCACGGCTCGCAACGCCTCATCAATAAACCGCATTACAAGTTGGAAGCAACGGCAAGCGTGCAAACAGCGCGCAATGTGGACGTTGGCGCGAGCTATTTCAACCCGTCACACGATTTTGTTACTAACCTAACACTTAACAACGATTGGATACTCTGGCGCGAGTACACCCATAGTTTTCGCCATCGGTTAGCTGTGTCAGCAGGTACCTACTCGCAGCAAAAATATAATAAGCGCCTAATCTGGGGCGTTCAATATGAACACCAGTGGAACTGGACGCAACGGTTTGATTTGAGCTATGGCCTGCAAAGAACCCAGCGAAATTTCGATGGCAACGCGGAATTTGCGACGCGGATGTATCTTACCTTGGGTTGGAGATTTTAGATGACTCTACTCCAACGCCTATTTGCTGTGATCGTGCTCTTCAGTGTCAGCGGGTTAGCCGCCCAAGCAGACTCCGAATTCATCGCCTTGTGTTATCACGATGTGCAAGACTCGCCGAGCGACGCGCGAAACGGTGTGTTTCGCGTTAAAACGGCGGACCTCGTCGTTCAGTTCGAATGGCTAAAAGAGAACGGCTATCACCCCGTTAGCATGGAAGACCTGCTCGCCGCACGCGACAACCGTCGCTCGCTTCCGGACAAGCCGGTACTGCTTACCTTTGATGACGGATACAACAGTTTTTACACACGTGTTTTCCCGCTATTAAAGCTGTTTAATTACCCCGCTGTGCTCGCGCTGGTCGGCCATTGGCAAGAAACAGCCGAGGGCGAAACGGTTAACTATGCTGAGACGCCGCTTCCGCGCGCCGACTTCATCGGCTGGGGCGCTGTAAAGGAAATGGCGACGTCCGGTCTCGTAGAAATCGCTTCGCATAGCTATGATTTGCATCGCGGCGTTATCGCCAATCCTTATGAAAACTTGCAACCGGCGGCCACGGCCCGTCTGTTTGATCCGGTGACCCACGAATACGAAAACGACGCGGCCTACGAAACACGCATACGCGACGATTTGACCAGGAGCATTGAACTAATAGAAGCCAATACTGGCATTCGACCGCGCGTCATCGTCTGGCCATATGGCGCGCACAATCAAGTTACCGACAAGATCGCCAACGAACTCGGGCTTTCTACGCCTCTCACGTTGGATACGGGCAAGAACAAGACCCACAGCTTCCATGCAATTAACCGAGTATTAGTCGCCAATGGCACGGATATCGCGGACTTCGCTTGGATAATGCGCCCTAAACCCAAGCCCGCTCCGATCCGCGTCGCGCATGTCGATTTGGACTATGTGTATGACGAAAATATTACCCAACAAGACAAAAATTTGGATCGCTTGCTCGACAGAATAAAACTGCTTGAAATAAACACGGTGTATCTGCAAGCCTATGCTGACCCGGACGGGGACGGCGTGGCCGACGCACTGTATTTTCCAAATCGGCACATGCCGGTACGCGCAGACCTTTTCAATCGTGTTGCGTGGCAACTGCGCACCCGCGCCAATGTACAGGTTTACGCTTGGATGCCCGTATTGGCATTCGAAACGGGCGAGAATAACGGCCTGGGCGATGCACGCGTGAAATCACACCACGCAGATAAAGACACAGCGCCACGCGAATATACGCGCTTGTCGCCATTTAACGATGACGCTGTGCAATTTATTGGTGATTTATACGAAGACCTAGCCAAACATGCAGACTTTGCCGGAATACTGTTTCATGATGACGCCTTCCTCACTGAATTTGAAGATGCGAGTGCAGCGGCCTTAGAAACATACAAGGCGTGGGGCCTGCCCGACTCGATAGAAGCCATTCGCAGTGATCCAGCCAAGTTGGCAACATGGACGCAAAAGAAAACCGACGCGTTAATTTCTTTGACTCAAAAACTCGTTGACCGCGCGCGCCTATACCGGCCCAGCCTTAAGACCGCGCGCAACATTTTCGCCCGCGTTATCCAAGACCCTGCTGCGGAAGAACGTTTTGCGCAATCTTTACCGTCATTCCTCGCCAATTACGACTATACGGCCATTATGGCCATGCCTTTCTTGGATGGCGCGGAAGAGCCACCCGACGTGTGGCTCAAAGAACTCGTGAAAAAGACGCTAGCCCATGCCGACGCATCTGCCAAAACCGTGTTCGAATTACAGACTAAAAACTGGGAACAAGACACGCCGTTACGTAGCGACTTTATTGCCAAGCAGATGCGACTACTCAAGGAAGTGGGCGTTGTCAGTTTTGGCTATTACCCGGACGATTTCATCGACGATAAGCCTG
>JANOTC010000517.1:0-1968 GCA_031416175.1 Gammaproteobacteria bacterium | reverse complement strand
GCGTGCGTGTCCCATGTATGACCTCCTTTTTGATCAACTTCGTGTCTGAATAAATGTGTTTTTTCATTGTTTTATTCTAACAGTTATTTCGCGTTTAAACTATGCAAATTTGGCTTTGTTTGGCTTAAGTCAACGGCATTGCCGGAGCAGGGGGGCGAAAGTTGTGCCCCAAGTGTCAACACAGTGCTCCTCATGTCTAACTAAAGCCTTCGACCAATACTTTGGGGGCGCGATCTACGTTATAAAGCACGACGATCAATCCCACCGTTGCGATCAGCATGAAGTGCGGGCCAAACAGCCAGAACACCACGGGCACGATGAAATAAAACGCACGCATGCCGATGCTGTAGTAACTGCCCGCGCGGTTTAAATGCTGAGCGACATGGCGTGGAGAAAGGGATTTGTGATTAAGCGACAGCGGCACATTAATCAGATAGCCCACATGGTTATACACTCGGATCGCCAAGCTAAAACTAAAAAACACCACACACAAATCCAGCAGCAGGAAAAGCAACTTGGCAATGAAAATCTCCGGCGCCTTTGCGCCGAATGGATTCAGGGCATGCCACGTCGATCCCAAATTGTTGCCTTGCCCGCTTAATGTCACCACCCCAATGATAAGCAGCACCGCTGTAGAGGCGAGAAAGGTTGCCGCCATGGTTGAGTTGCGCAAGGTCTGCACCGAGATTACGTCGGGTTTGCCGCTGGCCATCATGGTCTCCACCCAGGCGGTACGTGCAATACGATTAATGGCCTGTACCGTGTAGGTAGGATCTTTTTTCACCTTGCGGCGAATCCAAAGATGGTAAAGCGCAAGCAGCAATAGGCTGATGACAAAGCTGCTCACATCGTTAAACGCGTCATGATTCCAAATAGACAGTAGGAAATTATTGGTCACGACTAAAAAACTCCTTCGGGTCGAATTTTAAGGTGCACTCAGTGCGTTCAAGTGTAGTTCGCGTCCTGCAGGGTTACGCAGTAAATCTGTCAAAGCGACGTCGTGTTAACCGACTTCAACTATCCTATTACCAGATCGTTGAGGTTGCATGAAGTTCGTGCAATTTAAAACTGTTAGGTGGCAGGCTTACTGCCGTAGCTGCACATCTTCGATTAGCAGGTATGACGATGACAATCCTCAAGCAATTAGGTATTGGGGCGAGCAACCCCGGCGTCTGCTATGGGCCTGGCAAATGGGGTGCGATGAAAGGACGTGCGACGCTGGTGTCGCAAAATCCTAGCACCTCGCAGCCGCTGGCGAGGGTGATGCCCGCAACCACCGGCGATTACGCCAAAGTAATAGCTGCGGCGCATGGCGCATTTACAGTGTGGCGCGCGGTACCCAGCCCCCGGTTTGGCGCGCTCTCCTATCACGTGTGAGCCTTGACTGTGATTTGATACGAGGTCGAAAGCTGTATACAATACCAGCATATAAAAAACAATGATATACCCAAGAACAACCCCAGATCATGGCCACAGGACTCTGCAAGTCGGATCCGGCTCGCGTTCATTACGAACGGCATCGCCCGGAAAACACCGCACTCTACCGCTTAGTTCAGGGACCAAGCCGAGACGTTCTTCGCCCAGGTTGGGGTTCTAAGCCGGAATCCTCGGAATTTTCGAAGACCAGAGCTACCCCAGCCGCAGGCCTGCAAACACGCGTCTGTATCAATTGCGGCTATTGTTTACCGTTCATCAAGGGGCGTGCCAAGAATGTGGATTAGGTGTCAGGGAACTTGGTGATAAGGCGCCAAAAGTGGCCATCGGGGAACACAATCGACGAACACATTTAGACACGTTTTTCCCAAATCAAAAATTCCGAGGGTTCCGGCTTAGAACCCCTGAGTGGTACCCAGATTTGAACCGTGCCACATTTCGCGGTTTTAATCAAAACCACCCGTGTTGCTCTTTCATGTTCGTCCTCGTTCATGTCCGATGACCAAATTGCCATTCGGCGCCGCCGCTTAGCTC
>JANOTC010000516.1:0-19234 GCA_031416175.1 Gammaproteobacteria bacterium | reverse complement strand
CGGCGACTAATTTACTTTGTTCATAGCTTACGTTGGCTGTTTTGTTGTAGAGCGGGTGGCGCATTTCAACGCCAATTTGAGTTTGCGGATCGGCGCTGCTTCTATTAGGTGGTAGGTTGTCACCATTGCTGTAGCGCGAGTCTAAAAATTGGTAACTCACGCTGGCGGATGCAGCGACATTGGGTAATAAACGTGATTTACCTTGAACGACTTTTTCTTTACCCGCTTCTAACTTATATTTAGCAGCAGAGAGACCGGGATCGCGTTCCAACGCTTGCTGATACATTTGTACGAGATCGGCGGACGCCGCCGCGGTGGGTGCAGGTGTATCGGCGAATACGGAACTGTTGAGAGCCGCCAGGATCGCAATGGAAAGAATGCGGGTCATCGATAGTCTCCAAACTGTGCTAAGTTGCGTTGCGCACGTGAGGCGCGTGCAACAATGGTACACCAGGGCGCGGCGATCTTGCGCTTGCTAAATATATTAGGCAATACTAATATGTGTGCGGCTTACCGTCAAATGTCGCGTCGGTTCGAACAATTCGAACTGAGCAATCGAAAATGTTCGCTAGTGAACAGCGAACGCACTGGTTATAGTTAGCGCAGTATTGAATTTTTGAGATAAGGTGCGCATGGACGAACTACTCGCACACCCCGCAATCCAAGGTGGGGTTGCCCCTTTCTTGGTGGCATTCTTCTTTTTTATGGCGTTTGGCAAGTTTCGCCCTTTAGCCGGGCTCGGCGTTGTCGCCGCATTCTTAGTTACCGTCGCGCTGATTGTTGGATTCAATTTCGACCCCCTAACTTCAACTCGAAAAATCATTTTATTAGCAATGGTGGCTGCGTGCTTAGGGTTGCTACTCGATTTCATTAAGCTTCCGGAAAAATACCGCCTCGGTGTGTTGTTCTTGCTCGGAATGGGGGCACTTATTTGGGTGGCGTGGCCGGTGTTGGCGCGAGAAGAAGTGTGGGCCGAGAGAGTATTGCGCTCGGCAATTCTTGGCGGTTTTGCCGGTTGGTATGTGGCGATATTGGATTACTCACGAAAGCGCGACTCCATCGGTGTGGCGGCGGTGGTGGCAGCGGGCGGAATTGGGTTTGGCGGTGCCGCTGTCATAGGCGCCTCCGCACTGTTAGGGCAATTGGGCATGGCGGTGGGTGCGGCGGGGATGGCGGCGTTGCTAGCAAATGTGATTCGCCACCAAATTGCGGGCAGCACGACCAGCACGTTAACCGCCGGTGTGACGATTGGTTTGCTGGCACCGGCTTCGGTGTTGTATGCGAAGGTTCCGCTTTCGTCCTTGCTTTTACTCGCCCTGGTTCCGGCCGTGGCTCTGCTTCCGTTTGATCGGTTACGCCATGTTTGGATACGTGCAGCGGCTTGGTTGTTAGTCGCCATGGTGCCAGCAGCGGTGGCGATGTGGCTCGCTTTCGAATCAGCGGGCGCGGTTCCGTTTTAGTTATTGAATAGTTTCTGTTCATGTGTTGGTAATTTTTTAAGGAGATCTCAATGCGTAAGACTCTCATAGCGATGGCAATGTTTGGCGTATCAGTTGGCTCAGTGTCAGCAGCAAGTTACGATCTTGATCCAGCGCATACCTACCCTAATTTTACGATCAATCATCTTGGCTTCTCGAACATGCATGGCCACTTTGCCAAAACAGCCGGAACGCTTGAGTTGGACCTGGCCAAAAAAACCGGTTCCGTCGACGTGACGATTGACGCGGCTTCAATTTACACGGGTTTTGCAAAGCGCGATGAACATTTACGCTCGCCGGATTTCTTCAATGTTGCCGAGTTTCCAAGCATCACCTTTAAGTCGACCAAGGTAAAGTTTACCGGCGACAAGACGGCAGAAGTGGAAGGCAATTTAACCATTTTGGGCAAGTCTAAGCCTGTGACATTAATGGTGACAAGTATTGTGTGCGGTGCGAATCCAATGAACAAAAAGGAAACGTGCGGTTTTGATGCGTCGACTAAGTTCAAGCGTTCCGAGTTTGGTGTTAACTATGCGTTACCCGCTGTCGGTGACGAGGTATCCGTTACACTGCAAATTGAGGCTCTGAAAAAGTAGATTTTATTTCTAAAGTAATTTGTAAACGGCGCCGATGAAAGGCGCCGTTTTAGTTTGCGCCGCTGAAGCGGAGGTTTTAGAGTTGAGCAATGAGTATTACATTCGAACCCATTGGCGTGATCCATTCGTGTTTCAAAGAAAAATTTGGGATTCCTCGCCAACCTGGATTGGTGCCCTCTGCGCGTGCTGTATTGGAACTCTTGCCGCCTTATGATCGTGATGAAGCGGTGCGGGGTTTGCAGGATTTCAGTCATGTTTGGGTGGTGTTCTTATTTCATGGGGTTATGGACGCGGGTTGGAAACCGACTGTGCGGCCACCGCGCTTGGGTGGCAATGAACGCATGGGTGTATTCGCGACGCGCTCTCCGTTTCGGCCAAATCCGCTGGGAATGTCGGCGGTGCGTTTGGATCGCATAGCCCGTGAAAATGGCCGACTTAATTTGCATCTATTGGGCGGAGACTTTTTGGATGGTACGCCCGTCATTGACGTCAAACCTTATGTACCTTATGTGGATTCAATAGCCGACGCATACGGCAGCTTTGCCCATGAAGCCCCTGTGAATAAGTTCGGAGTCCGTTTTTCTGAAGCGGCGCGGCTCGCGTGTTTTGAAAAAGAAAAATGCTATCCAGGGGTTACGCAACTGATTGAGGAAATGGTCAGTACAGATCCGCGTCCCGCTTATCGCTTCGTCAAAGATTTGACGTTACAGTACGGTGTGCGCATTTACGATTTCGATTTGCGTTGGCGTGTAGACGGCACAGCGGTCGAAGTAGTCGCGCTCGTCAATAATTTACCTGATTCTGATTGACGGGCGGTTAGCGTTGCACTGGCATGGCGGATGCATTTTGTATGTCCTTGGGAGCGGTTTCAATTTAGCCCAATTTGAGGCAAAACTGGAGTTTAATTTGGGTATATGCCATGAGAAAGCCTGACATTCCAGCCGACGAAGCAACTCGGCTAGAGGCACTCCGCGACTTAAATATTTTGGATACGCCGGCAGAAGAACGATTTGATCGTATTACGCGCGTAGCGATGCGTCATTTCGGAGTACCGATGGCGTTGGTTAGCTTGGTCGACGCCGATCGGCAATGGTTTAAGTCACGCCAGGGGCTTGATGCACTCGAGACGCCGCGCGACATTTCTTTTTGCGGGCATGCAATTCTGGCCGATGAAATTTTGTATGTACCAAATGCGTTAGACGACGCGCGCTTTGCTGACAATCCGTTTGTCACCGATTCACCCAATGTGCGCTTTTATGCGGGTGCACCGTTACATGCGCCAACAGGCGAGTGCATTGGCACCCTGTGCATTATTGACTACAAGCCGCGAACGTTCACAGCAGTCGATATGACTATTTTGCGTGATTTGGCTGATTGTGCGGAGTCCGAACTCGCACGCGTCAGAATAGCGAAGGGCGCGCTGGAAGCGCATCGTTTCAAGCAAATCCTCGACAGAGCACGTGACATGATATTCATGTTCGACGCGAATAGTCTGCAGTTCGTCTATTTGAACCAGGGCGCCGTGCAGAGTATGGGTTATTCCCAGCAAGAGCTGTTGCAGCTTCATCCGTTCGATATCAAGCCGCAAATACCTGAAACGCCTTTTCGCCGACTAATCGAGCCGTTGTTAAGTGGCGAATTAGACATTCTGATATTTGAAACAACGCACCGGCGCAAGGACGGATTTGAATTCCCTGTGGAAGTTTACTTGCAACTGGTTCGCGAGGGTAAAAACGACGGCCGCTTCGTGGCCATCGTCCGTGACATCAGTGCTCGAAATCAGGTTGAATTGGAGTTGAAATCAGTAACTGCTATGCGCCAGGCGATTCTCGACAGCGCTAATTTTTCGATTATCGCCACAGATACGAAAGGCGTTATTACCGTTTTCAACCAGGGTGCGCAACGCATGCTAGGTTATTCCGAATCTGAAATGGTGGGTAATCAAACACCGGCAATTCTCCATCTGCCAGAAGAGATAGTGGCTCGTGCAAAGGCGCTTTCACTTGAAACAGGTAGAAAGGTGGAGCCGGGGTTTGATGTCTTCGTCATGAAATCGAAGCAGGGCTATCCAGACGAAAACGAATGGAGCTATGTGCGCAAAAACGGTGAAATATTCCCGGTGTTGTTGTCAGTCACTGCATTGTTCGACGATTCGAGCAGGATATTCGGTTACTTAGGAGTCGCTTACGATTTAATTGAGCGTAAACGCGTGGACAAAATGAAGCGCGAGTTCATTTCGACCGTCAGCCATGAGTTGCGTACGCCGTTGACATCGATACGTGGTGCGCTGGGTCTGGTTGCGGGGGGCGCCAGTGGTGTACTGCCGGAAAAAGCATTGGATCTCGTCAATATTGCCAAAAATAATTGTGATCGGTTAGTGCGTTTGATAAACGATATTCTCGATATGGAGAAAATTGAGTCAGGCAAAATGCAGTTCACGATGCTCCCGATTGACGCACAATCGTTGATTGGAGAAGCGGTAGACGCCACTCAAGCGTATGCGTATCAGCGTCAGGTAAAAATTGAAATTGCAGTAGGCGCGGACAACGCCGAAATTTCCGGTGACCGTGATCGTTTGCTGCAGGTGCTCACTAATTTGCTGTCCAACGCGTCTAAGTTTTCACCACCCGGTGGCACGGTGACCGTGTCAACGAGCGCCGAAAACGGGGAATTTGTTATTCGCGTTAGCGATGCCGGGCCGGGTATTCCGGAGGCATTCAAGTCGCGTATTTTCCAAAAATTTAGTCAAGCAGATTCGTCCGATACGCGTAGCAAGGGTGGGACAGGTTTAGGATTGAGTATTTCCCAAGCCATCGTCGAGAATCACGGTGGTCAAATTGGATTTGACTCCGTGTTTGGTGACGGCGCGTGTTTTTGGGTGCGCTTGCCCGCGCGCCAACGCGTCCCAGCAAGTGATTCCGCAACCGGAAAAATACGTGTTCTCATTGTCGAAGACGATCAAGACATTGCCAAATTGCTTAAGATAATGCTTGAACGGGCCGGGTACGCGGTTGATGTGGCCCTCAGCCTTGTACAAGCGCGCGAACTCTTGGGTTCGACCCATTATTCTGCTATTACGCTAGATTTGTTATTGCCTGGCGAAAGTGGCCTTGCTTTTGTGGAAGAGTTGCGCCAACGGCCCGAGACAGCCGCATTGCCGATTGTCGTTGTGTCAGCCGTTGTTGAGTTCGGACCGAAAGAACTAAACGGCGCGGCGGTGATGGTGCTTGACTGGTTAGGCAAACCCATTGATGAGGAGCGATTGCTTGCTGCCGTGGCTGACGCAGTGAAAAAGTCAGGCGGTAAGCGGCGTGTGTTGCACGTCGAAGATGATGTGGACATTACCCGCGTCTTACGTGCAATGTTAGAGGGAGTTGCTGAGGTTGATTTCGCGCCTACGCTGAACGCGGCTCACGTTTGCTTAAGTTCAGTTGAGTACGCGATGGTTATTCTAGATATCGGACTGCCGGACGGATCAGGCTTGGAACTGTTGCCGCGTTTGGCGCAACAATATCCTTCCCTCCCTGTTCTGATTTTTTCAGGCCAGGAGTTCGATAAGAATGAATATGGGCACGTGCTAGCGTCTTACGTTAAGTCGCGGTCCGACACGGAGGATATGGTGCGTGTCATTCAGAATCATTTTTCTCAAAAAAGTGAATGAGCGCGTGAGTCGCATTGCCTTAAGTGGCGTGCGACGTCATCTAGAGCAATTTTTTTACGCGCGCTAGATCCTGTGCCTTTGAGCGCACCCGTATCCGAATACCGTCCGCTTCGTAGCTTTCATGTGTAATACGCATGTTAGCGCGTATTTCGCCTATTACACCTTGAGCGGTGTACGGAACGAAAACTTCTTCTTCACATAGGTCGCGTTCGGCGAATTGTATGATTTTCTCGCGTAAGGACTGGATGTCTTTTGGCTCGCGTGAAGAAATTAGCAGGGCGTCGGGAAACTCCTTTTGTAGCGCTTCCTTTTCATCTTCAGTCAAACGATCCGACTTGTTGAGTAAGTGAATATGCGGCGTGTTTTCTACACCCACCTCGCGCAACACGTCGTTGACGACGGCGAGTTGGGCGCGAAAAGTCGGGTCCGATGCATCTACAACATACAATAACAGTGAAGCATGGCGCGCTTCTTCTAATGTAGATCGAAACGAGGCGACCAAGTCGTGCGGCAGTTTTTTGATGAAGCCGACCGTGTCAGACACGAGGATGCGAGGCTGTGTTTCCGGTTGCATGGCACGTACGGTGGTGTCGAGCGTGGCGAAGAGCTTGTCTTCCACTAACACATCGCTGCCGGTTAATGCGCGCATGGTGGAGGACTTTCCAGCGTTGGTGTAACCCACTAAGGCAACACACATTTGCTCGGAACGCTGCGCGCGGCGATTGCCTTGTTCTTGCTGCACATTGTCTAGCTCGCGGCGTAGCTCGGCCAGCCGATCCCGCACTTTGCGGCGGTCCAGCTCTAACGCGGTTTCGCCCGAACCGCGCCCGGACTGGCGTTCCTTGTCGCCACCACCCACTTCGCGTAGGCGCGGCGACAAATAGTTAAGTCGGGCAATTTCGACTTGCAAGCGGGCGGCACGTGTTTTAGCGTGGCGACTAAATATTTCTATAATCACGCCGGTTCGATCCAACACTTCGACTTCCAAGGCGTTTTCAACATTTCGAAGTTGCGACGGAGTCAAGTCGCAGTCGAATACGACCACCGTAGCCAATTCATTCGGTGCGACGGCGTCAAGAGGGAGATCGCTTGAATCTTCGCTGTCATCATTTCTTTTCGGGCCGCGTTTAGCAACACCCTTGCCGCCGGTCCAGAGCGCGAGTTCTTTTAGTTTTCCTTCACCCACCACGGTTAGCCCGGTGGTAGATGGCTGTCGTTGCGACTGCGTGCCAATCACGTGATAGCCCAATGTGCCGACAAGGCGGCTGAGCTCGGCGAGCGATTCTTCCGCCTCCGTTTCAGTCATTTTAGGCGTGCGGACTGAGACGAGCAGTGCGCGCGGGCGATCTGAGTTTTGCGTTGCTTGCATAGGGCGGCCTTGTTCGATAGCAGTGATCGGGAGGATGGTACACGATTGTGCGGTTGATGATTGGTTTTGACGGTCCTCGTTTGTTGCGCCACCCAAAAATTTCTTCCACTGATGGACCCTTTTGCCAGGGCGCTTCCGTATTACGACTGTTGAGGCTGACTCAGGTCGGAATGGACGCGTAATTATCACGATGGGTGGAGGAATTAGGATGGATATGGAACATAACAGCAGACGACTGTTCGGATATTTATTTGGGCTTGGAATGGTGCTTCTGGCCGCCTGTGCGGAAAATGCGGGTCCGGTCGACGCGGCTGACCAGGATGAAAAAAGTGCGCGTAAGGTCGCTGCTTTGACCGATACGATGAACTTAGAAAACGGCGGTGTATTCGCGGATGTTGGTTCTAATTTGCTCACTGTCGTAGGGAGGTCCGTTCTATTGGATGGCAGTCGCTCCAAGGGGCTAACAGGTGTTGCACTTAACTATGCCTGGACACTCGAACAAAAACCGCCCGCGAGTAATGCAATGCTGGATAATTCGGATACGTCTACACCGACGTTTACGCCGGATGTAAGTGGTGTCTATTTCGCTACGTTGGTTGTTAGCGACGGCGCGCGAAAGAGCGCACCGGCGAAATTAGTTATTCGCGCGAGCGAAGTGCTAGCCAAAGCGAACGCGAAAGGATTAACGCAGATTGGAACTGATAGTCAATTAAGTGCGGCAGCGTCGACCAGTTATTCCGGTTTTCCTATCAGCTTTGATTGGAGTGTGGTCGAAAAACCGGCTGGCAGCAATGCGGTGTTAGTCAATCCAAGCTATGTTGCACCGACATTGGTACCGGATGTTTCCGGTAACTATAAATTGCGCGTGTCGGCAAGAACGGCCAATGGTGCGACGTCCGTAAAGAATGTGACGGTTGCCGCCGTGGCGGGTTTGCCACCGCCTGCGCACGTTGGCATACATTTTGAGTCAAAACACTGCGTTTTCTGTCACAACGGCGTAACAGCGAGTGGGAAGACGACAACGCATCTTCCGACTTCGGATAATTGTGTTTCCTGTCATAGCACGATTGCATGGAAACCCGTCACCGTGGTGGATCATGCTCAGGTGATCGACGCCTGCGAGCTTTGTCATAACGGAGTGTCCGCGTCAGGCAAAAGCGCATCGCACATTCTTTCCTCGCAAGTGTGCGCGGCATGTCACTCGGTTCTGGCGTGGGTGCCCGCCGTTTTGGTGGATCATACCCAAATAAATGGGGCGTGCACGTCATGCCACAACGGTCAGTTGGCCCAAGGCAAGCCAGTTAGCCACATTACTACTCGGCAAGAATGCGGCGTATGCCATACGACACAGTCGTGGCGGCTGACTCCGACGGTGATAAGTCACCCAAAGGTGGTGGTGGCGTGCGAAAAGTGCCACAACGGCGTTTTGGCGATGGGTAAACCTGCTATCCATTTGCCGACGACGGATGCGTGCGCCGCCTGTCATACCCTACAAGCGTTTGCTCCCGTTGCCACCGTCAATCACGAACAGGTGATGGGATCCTGCGAAAGTTGCCACAACAATGTGCTCGCACGGGGCAAGTCGCCGAAACATATTCGAACGACGGTCGCCTGTTCCAGTTGCCACAAAGTAACGAAATGGCTGCCTGCTCGTCGCACGCCGGCGCCGACACCGCTAAATACCTAAAGAATCAGGCCACCTCTTCAGCCCCTCTGGCCTAGCCAGGAGGGGCTTTTCTTTTATATACGTAATTCGGTATATAAACTAGCGTACATATTATTGGATCGGATATTCCTTATCTCGTAATCTGCCCGTCGAGGCAGTGAATGGATGGGGGGACCCTGTGGATATCGGATTGTCAGCAGCAGGATTGGGTGTGGGGATTTTGGTTGGCGCCACGGGTGTGGGCGGCGGCTCGATTATGACCCCTTTGCTCATCGGTGCGTTTGGTGTGCCACCCTTAATTGCGATTGGAACGGATGTGGTGTTCGCCGCCACTATTAAGCTTTTCGGCGTACTTATTCACGGGCGGTTCGGCACGATTGACTGGCGTTTGGTCGGTTGGATCGCGATGGGCAGCCTGCCTGCCGCCCTGTTAGCGCTGTTAATCATCGCATCGGTCGATCCACAAACTGCCGTTACTGTGCTTAGCCCAATTCTTGGGATTGTGTTGATCGCGACAGCACTCTCCATGTTATTCATGGCCAAGCGCCCTAATGATTCGCGCGCGAATTCGGAACTTGCCTCGGAAACCGCGCTTGCCCCTGGCTTGATGCCACGCGTCAAGCTGGTAAGTCTAGGCGCCGTTTTGGGCGCGCTCGTCGCCTGGACGTCCGTGGGCGCTGGGGCGTTAGGCGCTGCGTTTTTGCGATGGATGATTCCCTCACTCTCCTCTGCACGTCTGGTTGGAACCGATTTAGGCCACGCCTTAGTGCTCTCTGTGCTGGTCGGTGCGGGCCATTGGGAGTTAGGTAATGTGGACTATGACTTGTTATTGAGCTTAGTGCTGGGTGCCTTGCCGGGTGTAGCGATCGGGAGCGTGTTAGCGGTCAAGTTGCCGGAAGTCGCGGTTCGTCGTGTGTTGGCAGGCACGTTAGGTGTGGTAGGGATTAAATGGTTGATAGGGATATAGAGAGCAAACGTGAAGACAGGGAGAGGCGAGGAATGAGTGACTTAGCAAATTTAGTAGATGCCGCCGAAATGGTTCGCCTGGAGGCGGCGATTGGGCAGTTTCAATCCGGTGAAATGGATGCGGAACGCTTTACGGCCGTTCGCTTGCAACATGGAATTTATGGCCAACGGCAAGACGATGTGTACATGGTGCGTGTCAAAATACCGGGGGGCTTGCTAAATCGCGATCGGCTGGTTGCGTTAGCAGACACCATCGAAAAATACTCGGGCATAGAATTCGCCAGTATTACCACGCGGCAGGATATTCAACTGCATTTTGTGCCTATCAATAAGGTTATTCCCCTGGTGCACCGTTTAGCGGAAACCGGGCTTACCACGCGCGAAGCCTGCGGCAATACCATTCGTAACGTAACAGGCTGCGCGCTGGCGGGAGTATGCCCACGTGAACACACAGACATTAGACCGGTGGTGGATGCAACGGTGATGCGCTTTCTGCGCGATCCTTTAACGCAGCATTTACCGCGAAAAATGAAAATTAGCGTGTCTGGCTGTGAAGCCGATTGCGCACAAGGCATGTTGCATGACATCGCTGCGGTGGCGATTGAAAAGGAAGGTAAAAAAGGCTTTAAGTTGATGGCGGGTGGCGGGCTAGGGCATAAACCGCGACAGGCTGTTACCGTGGCTGAATTCTTGGATGAAACCGAATTGCTGGCGGCCATGGAGGCCGTGGTGCGTTTGCATCATCGCTATTCTGATCGCACTAAACGCGCGAAATCACGCATCAAGTTTTTGGTTGACCGGTTTGGCCATGACGGATTTATTGAAAAGTTTCGCGAGGAATTTGCCGTAACGCGGGCGGCGGTTGACGCCAATCCGCCAGCCGCTCTGGAATGGCGAACCCCCACAGACGGCCCTGCGCCCGGTCCAGGCGCGCCGCGCGCCGTGTTGGCGCAACGGCAACTACACCGTTTCTTGGTGCCGCTAAGTTTGCCGCTCGGCGATGTAACGCCCAAAGAATTACGCGCGATTGCCGATGTCATGACGGAATACGGGTTAGATGATGTGCGCACTACGCAGGATCAAAATTTGTTGTTAGTCGATGTGCCCGCTCAGCAACTAGGCGACATTCGTTTAGCGTTAAAGAGTCGTGGCTTAGTTGAACCTGTGCGTGGTGACGATGTAGTGGCTTGCCCTGGCACGTGGACGTGCCGCCTGGGCATTACCGGCTCGCGGGACATGGCGCGGCGATTGTCTGGATCGGATTTAGATTTAAAGGTGCGGGTGAGTGGCTGCCATAACGGCTGCGCGCAGCCCTACGTCGGTGATATTGGCCTGCACGGTGAAGGTAAGCGCTTACACGGAAAATTGATTCCGCATTATCGCCTTCATTTTGGTGGCAATGGCATGACCGGCGGACGCTACGCGGTGGTTGGGCCAGAAGTGCCGGTAGCGCGCGTGCAAGCGGCACTCGTGGTGGTTCGCAAAGCCTTCGACACGCGTGCGGCAACAGGTGACACGTTTGCGACCTGGGCGCAACGGCAGGGCGCCGATTACTTCAAATCCCTGTTAGAAGAACTTTGCTTAGTGAACGAGTGGGACCTCGCCGCTGTGTTGCGTGATTGCGCGGAAGAAAGCGATTTTCGCGTTCTGCAATTGGGTGGCGGTGAGTGCGCCGGGGTTGCTCAAGAAAGTGTGGCGGCGGCATTTGCCGAAGCCATTTATGAACGGCGTTATCGCGATACCTTTTTTCGCCAGCGCATGTACATCGAGTCGGCGGAGTGCGCGATCAACGCGTTGCGAAAAAGCGCGCACGGGTTGGCCCTTGTTTTCAAGCCAAAAACGCTCGACAACTGGGATGCGATTTTTGCGGTGTTGGCAGATGTTGCGCACGGCCAAACGAGTCTAGCAGATGCCTTGCGCAGAGTCATGGCTGCACTCGACGTTAATACGTGGCCGTCTGATGTGACTGAATTCGAAAAATTTTGCAAATCGCATGATGCATGGATCGCGCAAGCGGAACGCGTTGCCGCGAGTAAAGGCAAGCTTGGGCAGTTGGACAGGACGGTTCAATCGGATGTGATTGCGGCGGCGTAGTCGCCGAATTTTATTTAGTAGGGAATCAATTTTATGCATATGCAAGCTTTAGCTGACAATGTGGCAAGCACCCTTAAAGATATAACGCGAGAATTTGCGCCGGCATGTTTCGCCAATAGCCTCGGTGCAGAGGATATGGTCTTGTACCATTTAATTACACAGTATGCGCCCAGCATCGAAGTGTTTTGTTTGGATACGGGCCGCCTACCCGCAGAGACCTACGACCTATTGCAGCGCGTGAAAGCGCGCTATGAAGTGCCGATCAAAGTGTATTTTCCCGACGCGCAAAAGGTTGAATCTTATGTAAACAAAAACGGACCTAACGCTTTTTATGAAACAGTGGAACTCCGTAAAGCCTGCTGCGACATGCGCAAAGTGCAACCGCTAAAGCGTGCACTGGCAGGGAAACGGGCATGGATAGTGGGACTGCGTCGCGATCAAGCCGTCACGCGTCACGAATTGCCAATACGCGAGTGGGACCCTGTGAATGGGCTAGAAAAATTTAGCCCGCTCGCTGATTGGACGGTTGAAGACATTTGGGTTTACATCCACACCCATGATATTCCCTACAATACGTTACATGATCGAAATTACCCCAGTATCGGTTGCGATCCGTGCACGCGCGCTGTTTCGCCGGGGGAAGACTTACGTGCAGGCCGATGGTGGTGGGAACAACCGGGATCCAAGGAATGCGGCTTACACGGTGGAAAAATAGCCACACAAAACGAGGTGACTCGGGAATCTGTTGCCAGTACTTAGCGCTAAAAATGCCTTAACGTTTCCGTTTTCTGACGGCGCTTTACTTACCTTCGCGGAAGGGGGTGAGAAAGGCGCCGTTTTTGTGGCGGAAACAGCCCGAAAATTCGTTCGCCGTGTCGACCTTCATCCCCTTGCGGATTGCTTCACGGTGCGAACTTAGGGCTTCAAAAGGCCTCACTTATTTTGGAACGTCCAAACCCATCAACTTTCCCTCCAATTCGTGACCTCCTTCTCGTAATCAACCCCGGCGCAATGCCAAGTTCCGCCGATATTCATTCAAACGATCCAAGAATCAGAATGAATCATCGGAGTCGCAGTGTCACGGAATGTTGGTCTAAGCATAATTTCGGTCTGTTTGGCGGTCGCCTGGGGCGTGGCTGTGGCCGAAAACGCGGCTGAAATCGGCACAGATCGACTCATTGTCAAATGGCGCGTAAGTACACTTGCCCAGAGCAAACCCGGTGAGGTAGCGCGGGCTAAAGCACGCGTTTTGGCCAAGTTAGGCCGCCCAGACGCCACGCTGGATGCTTCATCCTCCGACGGCTCCGTGTTGGATTTAGGGACGACGGTGTCTGCGTTGCAAGCGCGCCAACTCGCGCAGGTCCTTGAAAGTGATCCATTGGTCGAATATGCCGAGCCAAATCGGCGAGTTCGACCTTTTGCTATTCCTAATGATCCCGATCTTACCAAGCAGTGGCACTTGCAATCGCCGAGCACCCTGGTGGGTGCGACTGACGCCGTGGGCGCGTGGGCGACCACCCGTGGCAGCAACAAAATCGTCGTTGCCGTGGTGGATACGGGCATTATCAATCATGCAGACCTGGCTGCGAACGTCTTGCCCGGCTATGACATGATTTCGAGCACCACCATCGCCGGTGACGGCAACCGTCGCGACGCCGATGCCACTGATGTTGGCGATTGGACCGCGCTCAATGAATGCGGTGACGGCGGTCGGGCGCAATCTAGCTCGTGGCACGGTACCCACGTAGCGGGAATTATCGCGGCTGTTGCAGACAATAGTAGTGGCGGTTCCGGGGTGGCGCCGTTGACGAAAGTGTTGCCGGTGCGTGCGATGGGCAAGTGTGGTGGTTATGTGTCCGATGTCGCGGACGGCATTCGTTGGGCGGCAGGCCTGACCGTTAGCGGCGTGCCCGCCAATGCGAATCCGGCTAAAGTGATTAATTTGAGTTTAGGTAGTGTTGGCGACTGTAGCCGCACTGAGCAACGTGCCATTGACGATGCCGTTGCGGCAGGCGCCGTGGTGGTGGTGGCGGCGGGTAACAGCGGTGAGGATGCGGCGGATACGGCACCTGCCAATTGTGCGAACGTTACTGTGGTCACGGCGGTGGGAAAACGTGGCGCGATGGCCAACTACAGCAATTTCGGCAGCGCGGTGACTCTTGCAGCGCCCGGCGGCGACTCGTTAGGCGGCATCTATGCTACTTACAACACCGGCTACCATAGCGCGGTGGCGGATAGTTACGACTGGTTGCAAGGCACTAGTATGGCCGCGCCGCAAGTGTCGGGTGTTGCGGCATTAATGTTAGCCGCCAATAACAAACTCTCGCCTGCACAAATTAAACAATTTCTAATCGCCAGTGTGAGACCGTTTCCGACCAGCACAGGACAAGACTGCACTACCGCCAAATGCGGCGCGGGCTTGTTGGATGCGGCAGGCGCCGTGCGATTGTCGTCAAATAATGCCTTGCCCACGGTCGAGCTTGCCGCCGCACAGCGCGTAAATCCAGGTGTTTCGGTGGCACTCTCGGCGACGGCGACCGACAGCGATGGACAAATTGTTTCGTACCTTTGGCGGCAATTGGACGGCACGAAAGTGCAGTTGGACAATGCCGACCATGCACAAACCCGTTATATCGCACCGGCCTCAGGCCGCCAGCGTTTTGAATTCATCGCAACCGACAATAATGGCGCGCAGGGTTTAGGCACAACAACGGTTACCATAAATCAATTTCCGTCAGCCAATGCGGGCGGCGTTCAACGCGTTCTGCCTGACAGTGTTGTGACCTTAAGCGGCGCGGCCAGTAAAGACGACAGCAAAATTGTCAGCTACCAATGGCAACAGGCGGAAGGTCCAAGCGTTACGTTAAAAAACGCGTTGTCGGCAACCCCTTCATTTTTAGCACCGGCACAGTCATCTGAGTTGACGTTTGCGCTAACCGTGGTTGACGACGGCGGTTTAAGCGCCAATGTAGAGGTTTTAGTTATCGCGGACGCGCCGCCGGTGGCCAACGCTGGCCTTGATAGCGTCGTGATAGCGGGGGCTTCTGCACGCTTAGATGGCAGTGCCAGCCTTGACCCAGAAGGGAAATCATTGCGTTATCAATGGGTGCAAACGAAGGGCGCGACGTTAAAGTTGTCGGGCGCTGTCCAGGCGCAAGTCGATTTCATTGCAGGTCAGGTTGCCGAGGAATTGGAGTTCCAACTGACGGTCACGGATGTAAAAGGGAATATTTCGACCGACACGGTGGCTGTCGCTATCAGTGGCGCACCCGGGTTAAAAACGCCTGTCGTGATTAATGCAAACGAAGGGACCCCAGTCGCCTTTGATGTGGTGGTGACGACGACGTTAAATCGCGGCGCAACCTTGGCCACAGAGGGAATTCCCGGCGGTGCGACCTACGATTCGAGTTTGCAGCGGTTCACTTGGTCCAAACCCCTACAAGGGCGGTATAGTCTAACGTTTACTGCGCGTGACAGTGTGGACTCCAGTTTGGCCACCCAGCGCGTCACTGTCATTGATGTGGCGGCTGCGCAACGGGCGGCACAGTCGTCAACCAGTAGCAGCGTTGCAGCGTCGACAACAACCCCCGGTGCAGTAGATCACGCGCCTAAGTGCTTCATTGCTACCGCCGCCTTTGGAACCGGCATGGCGAATGAAGTGCGCTACTTGCGCGCGCTGCGCGATCAGTTCTTATTAACCAATACGCCTGGTCGTTGGTTCGTTAACTTCTATTACAGTGTTAGCCCACCGATTGCTGACTTCCTGCGTCGCCATGACGGCTTGCGAGCCGGGGTGCGTGCGGCCCTGGAGCCGCTGGTGGCACTGGCAAAGTGGATTGTGTCGGATGACAGTTATGATGCGCAAACCGCTCAAAAGGCGTGAGCTAACAGCGCGCTACTCACACACGCCGACGGATCCCGGTCGGCAGCGCTTATAATTGCTCCAAATGGCATTGCCCAATTGGGCTCCTTCGAATTGGGTGCCAATTAAACTGGCATTGCTAAGATTGGCGTTGGTGAGGTTGGCGTTGCTGAGGTCGGCACCGTTTAATAACGCCCCTTCAAATTTTACTTTGGTAAGATTCGCCCCACGCATCGACGTTTTCTCAAGGTTAGTATTGAGGAATCGCGCGCCGGTGAGATCCGCTTCGTCAAAGTTTGCACGCGAAAAATTGGCTAATTCTGCATTTGCGCCGATTAATCGTGCCTTGTTAAACCGCGCTTGGCTGGCGTTTGCGTTGTAAAAGCTGGCTTTGTCCAACTGTGCTTGGCTGAAGTCGGCGTCAACGAGGATGGCTCGATCAAATCGCGCACCGGCCAAGTTAGCCGCTTTTAAATTGGCACCTGTCAAATTGGCGGTGACGAAGTGGGCGAGTTCTGCTTGAATTTCGCTCAACGTGGCGTGTTTGAGGTTGGCAAAACCGAAATCCGTTCCTGTTGCCAGCACTTTGCTGAGATTGGCGTTTTCAAAATTAGCACCATTGAAAACCGCATTGCGCAATTCGTTACCCGCCAGTTGTGCGCCTTTCTTATCGCAGTTGGACCAGTTGACTTGCACACCGGCGGGGTCTTTGCATCCGGCGAACGTCATAGCGGGCGTCATGCCAAAGAGGAGGACGGCGACGAGGCGCCAGTGAGGATCGCGGAGAAAAAGATGCATAGTTAAGGTAAACTCTCCAATGTCCGAGCTTAGCATGATAGCAAATTCCACCTTCTACTAGGTCTTACATGCGGAAAAGCCTAAAACTAGATGGATTCTAGGATTGATTTGCACGCTATGATTGCCTTGCAGGTTCCGATTCCACTATGCTTGCACGGAACATGCGTCCGTTTTAACGATCCAACTATTTCAACTTATTAGCCGTTTTGGATGATTATGCAGAAACATAAAATTGCTCGTAGCGCGCGGCAGCGCGGATTCACGTTGATTGAGGTCATGGTGGTGATCGTCATTTTGGGGATTCTCGCCGCCATTGTGGTGCCGCGTGTAATGGATCGCCCGGACACCGCGCGCATTGCAAAAGTGAAGCAAGATGTGCGCACCTTAGAAAGTGCTTTCAACCTGTATAAGCTGGATAACTTCAATTACCCAAGCACGGACCAAGGTTTGGAAGCGTTGGTGAAGAAACCTAGCGGAACCCCTGAGCCTAAGAATTGGAAAGACGGCGGCTATGTCGAACGTGTGCCGAAAGATCCTTGGGGTAATGATTATCAGTTTTTGAATCCCGGCGTTCACGGAAACATCGATATTTACTCGTTTGGTGCCGATGGCGCTGAAGGTGGCGATGGCGTCAATTCCGACGTTGGCAATTGGAACGTCGATAAGAGTTGATTTTACCCAGAGTTACACAGTGTAGTGCGAACAACACGGCCTGCCTTTGCGGTGGGCCGCTCTTTTTTTATCGGTCGGCGATGATGGGAGTGCGCCCAGTATATTCTGTTCGTCAACGCGGTTTCACGATATTGGAACTGCTCGTTGTCATCCTTATTATTGGCTTGATATCGAGTTTCGCCGCGCTTTCTGTAGGGCAGAATGAGGGGCGCGTTGCCGACGAGGAAGGGCGTCGTTTAGCTGCGTTAATTCAGTTAGCAGAAGAAGAGTCGATATTGCGCGGTGAAGAGCGCGCGGTGGAGTTGGAAAGTAACGGCTACAAGTTTTCCCTGCTTGGCCCGACAGGCAATCCCGTGCCGATGGATGACGGCACAGATGCAACCTTCCGTTCGCGCCAACTTCCGGCAAGTGTCACACTTACTGCGGTGTTGAATGGCGAAGAGGCTAAGTTAACCGTTGGCAAAGAAGCGGCCAAGGACGATGTGAAAGACAAGAAAGAGGAGGAGGGTGCCGCCGCTGAAGACAAGAAAAATGATAAAGACGCGGGTCCAGAAAGACTGGAAGGCCCTGCTATTTTGCTGTTGTCGAGTGGTGAGATGACGCCTTTTGCGTTGGACTTGCACTCAGACGACGGCGCGATTTATCGGGTGACGGGTGATTTAAACGGGAAAGTGACGTATTTAGGCCGTGTCGAACCGCAAAGCCGTTAAAGGCTTCACACTGTTAGAAGTTTTAATTGCGTTGTCCGTGCTGGCCATTGCGCTGGGTGCGATCATTCAAAGCGTAGCCGCCACCACTAACAATATTGGCTATTTGCGTGATCGTACGTTTGCACATTGGGTGGCGATGAATAAAGTAGCTGAATTGCAAACGGACACGGGCGATTGGCCGCCTTTAGGCAATACCGATGGCACCTACGAATTAGCGAATTATGAGTGGTATTGGAAAGTGGCGGTTGTGGAGGCGGGCGTAAAAAATATTCGACGTTTAGAGGTCGAAGTACGTCGTGATCGTGACAGTAAGCAGGCGCTCAGCAGCTTGGTCGCGTTAATGGGAAAGCCAGCCACACAGTGAAGACAACGGCGCGCGGATTTACCTTACTCGAATTGCTCATTGCCTTGGCCGTGTTTTCCATTTTGTCGGTGATGGCCTATAGCGGTTTGCGTATGGTGTTAGATGCGAAGTCGCGCACCGAAGACCAAGCGAATCGCCTGGTCGAATTACAGACTGCGTTCACGTTCATGGAGCGGGATTTCGAATTGGCGGTTGGGCGGAGTGTGCGCGACAGTTTTGGCGAGCGTTCGCCCGCAATGGTGGGTGGCGGAATTGGTGTTGCAGTGGTGGAATTAACGCGTGCGGGCTATCGAAATCCAACTGGGGCACAACGAAGTTCGTTGCAGCGGGTGGGTTATAAACTGGCTGACGGCACGGTGTTTCGTCTGACCTGGCCGATGTTAGACCAGCCGAATTTGGCCGAAGCCTATGAGCGACCGCTCGTGTCGCATGTGAAGAAATTGGAAATTCGCTATTTGGATAAATCCAACAATTGGCAACCCGACTGGCCGCCGACGAGAGATGCGGTGGATTTGAATCGTTTGCCTCGGGCGGTGGAGTTGGTTTTGGAAATGGAAGGCATGGGGGCGATTAAGCGAATTTTTCAGGTGCCGCCGGGGGAGGGGGAGGTGAAAGTGCATGGAGCGCCACCGCCGCCGTAGAACAAGGATCAACCAGCAAATGCGGGTGGAAACAACAATGGTGGGAACAATAATGGTGGCAATAATAATCCGGGTCAGAATCAAGGTGCTGCGATGCGCCCTTAGGGTTAGCGAATAGTGTTACATGTATAGAATTGGAAATAAGGAGACGCGAATTTTGGTCCGACCCAGTCGGCAGCGAGGTGTCGCCTTGATTACCGCGTTACTCGTCGTTGCCATCGCAACCATTGCGGTGGTGTCGCTTGCTTCCCGTCAAAATATGGATATTCGACGTACCGGTAACGTGATTGATTCCGATCAAGCCTATCTTTACGCCTTGGGTGTAGAGACGGTGGCAAAAGAATTGCTTTCGCAATA
>JANOTC010000515.1:0-3088 GCA_031416175.1 Gammaproteobacteria bacterium | reverse complement strand
GACAACCGCACCATGGGCCGCAAACATACGATACCCTATGGTCTCTATGTGGCGCATGGTTTTGTATCTTCGCATCTCGCTGCGCAAACCGGTTTTTCCGAAGACGACTTGGGCTTATTGTGGGAAGCGCTGTCTAACATGTTCGAGCATGACCGCTCCGCAGCGCGCGGCGAAATGGCAACACGGGGCTTGTATGTCTTTAAGCACGATTCGCAATTGGGCAACGCCCATGCACACACATTGTTTGAACGTGTCGCGGTAAAACTGAAAGAAGGTGTGAGCGTGCCACGGGAATTTAGCGATTACAGCGTAAAGATCACCGACCACAACTGGCCCAATGGTGTAACGCTGGATCGTAAGGTAGGCTAAGTATGGCAGCGAATGAGGCGGACGACCCCATCATGATCTCCGCCTTGCAGCATTACAGTTATTGTCCACGGCAGTGCGCGCTGATTCATCAAGAGCAAGCTTTCGATGAAAACGTGTACACACTACGCGGGCAAGCGCTGCATGAACGTGTTGACCAGGCAGATTCGCAACTCGAAGACGGCGTGCGTGTTGAACGCGCGCTACCTTTGTATTGCGATCGCCTTGGTTTGACGGGCAGAGCGGACGTGGTGGAGTTCCACGCGGGTGATGTGCCCTATCCAGTCGAATATAAACACGGACCGCGTCGTCCAAAGGAGCACGACGATATTCAACTCGCAGCCCAAGCGTTGTGCCTGGAAGAAATGACTGGAAAACGGGTTCGCTTTGGCGCAATTTTTCATCACAGCTCGCGTCATCGCCGTGAAGTGGAAATAACCGATGCGCTACGCAAACAGGTCGAGGAAACAACGGCGGCGGTGCGTGCCTTGTTGAAATCCGGCGTGTTGCCGCCGCCGGTGAATGACGAGCGGTGCCGAAACTGCTCGCTCAATGATATATGTCAGCCTGAGTTGTTGTCAGGAACAAACAAACTGCACGCGCTGCGTGAGAAGTTGTTCGAACCGGACGCTAACTAAATCTGTGATTGGCCATAATCGAATTTTAGAGGTTAATGCGATGAACGAAATTATTTTCCTGGTGGAGGAGTCGGTTGAGGGCGGATTCTGTGCGCGCGCATTAGGTGAGTCTGTTTTCACAGAAGCCGACGATATTAAACAGTTGCACCAGAATATTCGCGAAGCCGTGCAATGCCATTTTGACGAGGATAAGGCGCCGAAAGTAATACGCCTGCACTTTGTGCGCGAAGAAGTGATTGGTCTATGAAGTTGCCACGTTCCGTCAGTGGGCCGGAGATGGTCAGTGCGCTAACACGGCTAGGGTATGAAGTCACGCGCCAGACTGGGAGTCACATCCGCCTCACTCTAAAGAAACACAAGCAACACCACATCACGATTCCCAATCATAACCCGATCAAGGTCGGTACGCTCGCCGCAATTGTCTCTGACCTATCGAGCCAATTGGATTGTCCCCGTAATGAAATTATTTTCAAACTGTTTGGCTAGGGCGAGAATAATCCATGCGCCAAATTCTCAACACACTCTACGTTATGACACCCAATGCTTACATACATTTGGAAAGTGACACCTTGTGTATTGAAGTGGACAAAATAAAAAAGATGCAAGTGCCGTTGCACCACATTGGGTCCGTGGTATGTTTTGGTGACGTAATGATGTCTCCAGGCGCGATGCATCGCTGTGCGGATGACGGGCGCAGCGTGGTTTTGTTGGGTCGTAGCGGCCGCTTTAAAGCGCGTTTGGAAGGCCCGGTAAATGGTAATATTTTACTGCGCCAAGCCCAGTTTCGCAGCGCCGATAATACTGTTTTCGCTTTAGACACCGCCAAGAGCATGGTTGCGGGCAAGTTGCGCAATTCTAGGCAAGTGTTGTTGCGCGGTGCACGTGAAGCGGCCAACGAGACAGACAGCGTTAAATTGACCGAAGGTGCCGAGGCGCTCGCTAACTCTTTACGAAATTTACCTCATGCCGCCGATCTTGATGTTGTGCGCGGCATTGAGGGTGACGCCGCTAAAAATTACTTCAGTTGTTTGAATAATATTATCCGGCAAGATGCGCGCGAATCGTTCGCCATGGATGGGCGCACACGCCGTCCGCCACGGGACCGATTCAACGCCTTGATTTCGTTTTTGTATTCGATGGTTATGAACGACTGCCGCTCCGCTCTCGAAGCGATAGGTCTCGATCCCCAGTTGGGGTATTTGCACGCGGTGCGCCCCGGTCGTGCCGCGTTGGCGCTTGATTTAATGGAAGAGTTTCGCGCCATTTTAGCGGATCGACTTGCGCTAACATTAATTAACCGCGCGCAAGTTTCGGTCAAAGACTTCGATGTACGCCCCGGTGGGGCGGTGTATTTGAAAGACGAGGCGAGAAAAACAGTGGTAGTCGCTTATCAAGAACGCAAGCAGGAAGAGGTTACCCACCCTTTGGTTGGAAGCAAAATTCCGGTCGGCTTATTGCCGATGCTGCAAGCCCGCTTTCTTGCCCGCACGATTCGTGGCGAAGCGGAAGGCTATCTACCTTTTTTGAGTCGCTGAACATGCTGATAATTGTGAGTTATGACGTAGCCACAGGAACGGCGGCGGGTCGAAAACGTTTGCGCCATGTCGCCAAACGCTGCCAGGCGTTCGGTCAGCGCGTGCAGAAGTCGGTGTTTGAATGTCGCGTGAATCAGGCTCAATTTGAACAATTGGAGCGCGAGTTGCTCGACGAAATTAGTGAAAGCGAAGACAACTTACGGTTTTACCGGCTTACAGAGCCGTCCGATAAATTCGTCAAGCAATACGGTGTATTTCGGTCGGTCGATTTTGATGGGCCATTGGTTTTATAGCGGCGCGAACCTAGAGCGATGGGTAAAACCAGGGGGGGTTCGCGCGGCATGTAACTTGATGAAAATGATAGAAGAAAATATGTTCAAGATTACGCATGGCATGTGTGCTCCAATTGTTAAAATCACGTCCGCGCAATCAGTGAAAAAATTGAATAAAAATCATAAAGTTGTTACATTAGGGTTGCGCTCGCCTTTCGGGGCGAGCGAGGATTGAAACGCGCTCAACCCTGCACAGCTATTCGAGGTGCAATGTTGC
>JANOTC010000514.1:0-1501 GCA_031416175.1 Gammaproteobacteria bacterium | reverse complement strand
AAATCTTTGCCGACCATGCCGTCTGGAACAGTGTTGTCTGCGATTTGTTCAATTGGCGTGCACATAAATTTTTTCATCGCTTCTTCGTAGCATCGACGATTTGTGCCGGCTGAAGCGCAAAGTTCCATAAACGCACGGCTGGTCATTACACCGGCTGGTTCTGGGTGATTTACGAGTGCGTTCGCACCATTTAATATTTGCTGACGGACAGGAACAAGAGTCGGGCGAATATCTAAATTCGAGTTCCGTTCGATTGCGGTTTGCGTAAAAGCATAGTGAGCGTTGGATGTGTGGACAGCCGCAATAGTGACAGGCGCGGCGACGCCTCCCACAGTTAGATTGGAGCGGTAAACATCATCGGTTGTCAGCAATTCGCGGGCATCGCGATTGTCTTTCGTAATTCCAATAATAGTCGCAACAAAATCAGTAAACGGCGCCTTAAAAGTTGGCGACTTAGTGGTCATCGACTGACCGAAAAAGCGAACAGTATTGTTGTAAAACTCGGGACGAGCAGTGGCTAATTGCACAGCCTCAAGTTCTTTATTCTCGATTAATAGGGCTTCCATTTGGAGAAGAATTTGGTCATCTATATGAATGTTCTCGCTAGTAATACGCGAATAGAGGAGTTGCGCTTTTTTGCGCTGGCTCGATACTGGAGCACTCGGTGTCACAGTCACTTGTGCTTGAGCACTTAACGTGATCATGAGTCCGGTGAGTCCGCATAGAACGCTTTTGGTGTACGACGACTTAAACATTGATCCCCCATCACAGAAATCTCAAATACATACAGTGTCTCTATATCGGTTGAATTGTCCCAATAAAGTAGACTTGAGTTGTACAAAATCAATCCTGCTGCAGAGCTACTACTGCAACGTCAGTACCACGCCAGTTCGCCTACAGTCTAAGTAGCAGTATAACTGTTAGGCACGTGTACAAAAATGCATAACAGGCGAAAATGAAACGTCTCAATGTGAAACGTAAATTAAAATTCTCTATAGATAACATTTTCGTAGGCGTTCACCAAAAAGTTAAAAATACTGACACGCGCCCCATCCGGAGACATTTTTGTTTGTACGGCAAACTGTGCGGCGATTTGTTCGAGCGAGGCTTTTCCGTCGATGAGCGAAAAGATTCTCAAGTAAAGATCAGATTTAAACTGATAAAGAGTCATCGCATCGTCTTTTGGTATAGGCATATTCGTATCAGTGAGCCATTCTGGCAGGTAATGATAGCGGGGAGGTTGTTTCGTCCCTTTCACCTTGGTGGCGGAGAACGTAAATACCGTATCGGTTCGTTTTACCGCACTGTAAGGGGAGTAAAGGTAGGGTATTTCGCGCGTTTCCCAGCTATTCAATTCAAACCCCGTTGCAGTGAGAGCTTCTTTCACCTCGTCGGGCCCGAAGACGTCGGTCTGACGGTTCTTTTCGAAGCCTAATAGGCCAATATTCACCCATTGCTGACCGTTTGATAAATGCTGATTCATCTTGGCAGCTAGATCTAG
>JANOTC010000513.1:0-3226 GCA_031416175.1 Gammaproteobacteria bacterium | reverse complement strand
ATTTTGGCGGATTTCTATGGCGTTTTTGGGTTTTCGGGCAAGCACTAGATACCAGGCGAGACGAACTTTTTTGCGCGCTAAAAAGTCCAGCATGATGCGCATGTGATGTTATGTTATTAGCGGGATTGGCTGGAGCTATAGCTATCCTCTTGTTAAGAGGCCGTATTTTGCTGCTCAAAAAGCTCAGGGCAAGCCAACTTGGACGTCAGTATTTCCCTGTTCGTAAACGCGCGGCAATTACCGGTGCGTCGCTTGAATAACCGCGTTGTTCCCAGTACCCATCCACCGAGGCATTGGTAAATTCAATTTGCTTGACCCATTTCGCATTCTTGTAGCCATACATTCGTGGCACGACCATTCGTAAAGGAAATCCGTGCGTGAGCGGAAGGGTGTTGCCATCAATTCCATACGCCAGCATTGAGCGCGGCTCACGTGCAACGGTGAGTGGTAGCGACTCGGTATAAATGTCTCCAAAACAGCGAAGGGTAATATGAGTGGCCTTGCTTGTTGGCTTGACCATCTCAATGAGTCTGTCTATATGAAGCCCACTCCATGGCACGTCAAAGACAGACCATCCTTCCACGCAATGGAAATCTGTTGTTTGGTCTTGGCGCGACAAGTCGCGCAAATCGGCAAATGAGAGTGTCACGGGTGTCTCTACCAAGCCATCCACGCGCAACTGCCAGGTCGCAAGGATTTTTTCGAGGTCTTGTACATCGACGGTGTTGCCCCACCATTTTTCATATATCGGCGTGTTGTCTTCGGACGGCGCAAACGCGAAAGTGCCGGGATTGGGGTTTGACTGCTTTGGTTGTCGTTTGCCTGTCGACGTAGCGCCACTCTGCTCGGCTGCGCAAGACGCTAACACATTCGTGCCAAGCGCAATCACAGCGGCATTGCCTAGCCAGCTTAACAGGCTCCGTCGCGAAAGCGTTGTTACTGCATCAAGCGGTGTTTTTACGGCGTTTCTATTTTTGGGTATCATTGCAAAGTGTCCCCCCAATGCCTAAGACAGTTTTTTTCTGAATTGATTGCTACCGCGCCGCATTACTTTCGGCGAATCCACTGAGTTACTTATCTCTTTGTCCGCAGTAGAGGCGACTTTCTTACAACTATTCTGTGGCGTGGTATGTTTGACAACCCTGGCTGTGGCGCCTTGGCGAAAACGGCCACGTCACAGCCTGCCCCGAGCGCGCTATTACGCTGGCAAAACTTTAGCCTCGGCTGACGGCCATCTGGGAAGGAACAGGCGAAGTCGCCATATCCGACGCCACACGAACGGACAACTGATTAAACGGAATAACCCAACCGAATTCATTGCACGCTTCGACAGCTAAGCGTTGCAGCAAACGCCGTGTGTCGGTATATTTTTCGGCGGCGGCGCCCGAAAAAGTGGCCACGATGGCGAGATCTAACGACGATGAATTGGCATATTCAAATTCAACGCGCAGTTCTTTAAGCGCCTCGCCAACGGCGGATTTCGCAACTCCTTCGCGCATGTACGCGGCTAGCGTCTGCGGTATTGTCGTGGTGATGTCTGCTTGATGTTGGTAGTCCAAACCGAACGACATGATCAAATCAAAGCCTTCTGTCGACAGATTACGTGGGCTTTTATCCAAGTACGCGGTCGTTGTGAATGCTTGAATCGCGTTACGCACCTGCACTTGCACGGTTTCCGGCGTTTGTGCGATGACTTTTCCAAAGGTGGCTTCATCAAATAACACGAAATCGCCAACGCGTGAGGGAAACCAAGGTTCGTTTTCGGTGAAGCGACGTGACTGAAAAGTGACCAATTCACGCACCGGAACTTGTAAAAATCCGCCGTCAAGCAGCGGGTTTTGTAGCGTGGCGGAGAACGTAAGCGCGTTCACGCGCCAGGGTAAGCCTTGGTATACAATTCGCTCGCCTTCGCGCACCGGACCTAAATTAAGCATGATTTTCATTTCTGTTACGAAACGCGGCAGTGACTTTTGCAATGCCCACGCGGCACCCGCCAAGGCGATGACCAATAGCGCGAGCAGGACCCAGTCGCTGCGCAAATACAGCACACCCATGCCTGATAGAAGCACAACCAGGCCGGTGAAAAAATAAAACAATAAATTACCAAAACGCGCCAAGAATACCTTGCGCGTTTGTGCGCGTCGCATGACAGCGCGGTGATAAATGCCCGCGAATAATTTCAAAACGGCGTACACAACCCCCATGACTAGCAGCGCAAGTGCAAGATTTAGAACATGGCCGCCAAGCAGCTCTTTCAGTGCTTCAGTTGGATTGCGTTGTGTACTTCGACTGGGCGACATGGCCTCTTTTTGTTCGAATTTTGCCAGTGCGAGTCTATTTTTCAAATCATCGCGTTTTCGCCGCCATGGCTCTTCAATATTTTCGAAGTCTTTTTTCAATTTTGTCGTCGGAGCATTGTGGCGATAGGTGGATATGCTTAGCAACGCACCTTCAGCGACATCCAGTCGTTCCTGGAAAAAGGCTAATTCATTGCGTAAACGTTCCATTTGCCTTGGCCGTTCGGTGAGTCGGCGCATTTCAACCAATATGGGTTCGAACACGGATTCAAGTTGTGTGCGCCAGTCAATTTTTTCTTCTTCTGTTTTAGTGCGAAATAAGCTGATATCTGCGCCGCCGGTTAGCATCATTTCCAGCGCGAGTTGTAACTGCTGAATATCGAGTGAGATTTGTTCAATTTCTTGGCTGATTCGCGCACGCTCCTTATCGGTGACGGCGTTGTGATGTTCGGCGCGCCGCTCAATCAACGTCTCGCGGGTTCTTTCAATCACATTAATCAGGTTTTCAAATTGTTCCCAACTTTCAGCACCAACGGCTGAATCGAGTACGACTTGTGAAGCATCGGCTGGCGACTCTGCGTGTCCTATGAGCGGCAATAGCGAAAAGAGTAGAAGGGCGATTATCCCCGCTTTAATTTTGTCCAAGACTAACATTGGGTATTTCCGAGCTGGCGCGCTCGCCCTCCTTAAAATGATCGAAAACATGGCGCGATGATAGCTCCAATCGACCGACGCGACCATGGCAGATTAACGCGAGGCCGATGCCAAGCCGCGTGATGATCGGCTTGTTTGTCGGCTTTTATTACAAAACGGTAGGCGCTTCATTTCGAATTCGCGAACGGCCATGTTTTTGAAACGCGCAGAAATTATCAATAAAGATGTTTTAATACATAGGGTTAAATAGATAACTTCGCTTAATATGGCAGGCG
>JANOTC010000512.1:0-9482 GCA_031416175.1 Gammaproteobacteria bacterium | reverse complement strand
TTTTTTAGCGGGGCAGGGTATCCAAAATTGGTTAGGCAAAGAATTTCCTTACGGCACTTTATTTGTCAATGTCAGCGGCTGTTTCGCGATTGGCATTTTATTTGTTGTGATCATGGAGCGCGCGGCGCTGTCGGCCGAGTGGCGGACGTTCCTAATCGTCGGTGTGATGGGCGGTTACACCACGTTTTCCTCGTTTTCGCTGGAAACCATTAGTTTGCTTGCCCGAGGCGACTTGCTTAAGGCGGGAATAAATATTGTATTGAGTGTGGTGCTGTGTTTAGCGGCCACGGGATTAGGAATTGCCGCTGTTCGGCAAGTTTCTTCATAAATTATGAATAGTGCTGGGAGCAGTGTTGCATGTTAGATCCTCGTTTACTTCGCGCCGAACTGGCGGACGTTGCGACGCGATTGAGCCGTCGTGGATATGTGTTAGATGTTAATCGCCTGACAGCGATGGAAGTTGAACGCAAAAGCGTGCAAACACGCACACAAGAATTGCAGTCCTTGCGCAACTCGCGCTCAAAAGTCATCGGGCAAGCGAAGGCACGCGGCGAAGATGCCGCAGCGCTGTTGGCAGAAGTCGCTGGACTCGGCGACGAACTCAAAAACGCCGAACATAAACTCGCTGAAATCCAATTGGAGTGGGACGCGGCCGCCATGGCCATTCCCAATATTCCCCATGAAAGCGTTCCCCATGGTGGGGGCGAGGCGGACAACGTTGAAGTGCGACGCTGGGGAACGCCGAAAGCGTTCGATTTCACCGCGAAAGATCACGTCGATTTGGGTGAAGCACTCAAGCAGCTCGATTTCGCCGCGGGTGTAAAAATCAGCGGAGCGCGCTTTACTGTGTTGTACGGCGAGTTAGCGCGTTTACATCGCGCGTTAATCCAATTCATGCTGGATCTGCATACGCGCCAACACGGCTATAAAGAAGTGTACGTGCCTTATTTGGTCAATGCCGACTCCATGCGCGGCACGGGTCAGCTCCCTAAGTTCGAACAAGACTTATTCGCGATTCGCGAGCATACGGGCGTCACCCAACAACTGTATTTGATTCCGACCGCTGAAGTGCCCGTGACCAATTTGGTGCGTGACACGATTATTAATGCCGAGGAGTTGCCGCTCAAATATGTCGCACACACGCCGTGTTTTCGTAGCGAAGCGGGCTCATATGGGCGCGACACGCGTGGCATGATTCGTCAGCATCAGTTTGAAAAAGTCGAGTTGGTGCAAATTGTTCGACCGCAAGATTCGTTTGCAGCGTTAGAGGAACTAACGAATCACGCCGAAGCGGTTTTGCAGAAGCTCGATCTGCCTTATCGCACGATGGCGCTTTGTGCGGGCGACATGGGTTTTTCCGCCGCGAAAACCTACGATCTTGAAGTTTGGTTGCCGGGTCAAGGTAAATACCGCGAAATTTCATCATGCAGCAATTTTGAAGCGTTCCAAGCGCGTCGTTTGGCGGCGCGCTATCGCCATGCCGATTCGGGTAAACCGGAACCCGTGCATACCTTGAATGGGTCGGGATTGGCCGTTGGGCGTACGCTGGTGGCGATATTGGAAAATTACCAGCAGGCGGATGGAAGTGTGATCGTGCCGGATGTGCTGCGTGGCTATATGGGTGGCGTGGAAAGGCTTATCGTTGGCTAGTCGGAGGTGATGGTGGGCGAATTGTAACAACATTGTTTCATTTATTTCTTCAGTGCGAGGCAGGTGACGTCGATATCTTGCGAGTGGGGCATCGCGGAACAAACCGCCGAAGAACAAGCAACAACCGCCGTCGAAATGAATAACAATATTGCGCGAGTGAGCCAAACGGCAGAACAGATCACGCATTCAATATCTGAAATTGCGTCGGCCGGAAGTGAACTCTCACGTGTAGTTGATGAGCTTAATTCTCAGGTGAAGCGATTTAAGGTTTAGGGTGAAGGGCTTGGTTTTTCGCACCGTACTCACACACTATACCTCTATCCGCCCCATCCGCCCACGCTGGTAATCCATCATCGCCACGCGAATTTCCTGCTCCGTATTCATCACAAAAGGACCCGATGCCGCGATAGGTTCGTTAATCGGCTCCCCGCCCATTAAAACAACACTGGCTTCTTCGTCTGCATGCAATTTGATGCGTGTGCCCTCTCGCGCTAACAATGCTAAATCGCCTAGCCCAACAACGGTGTTGCCCATGCTAAGTTTACCGCTACGCACGAACAACATAGTGTTGTGGCCTACCGGCACCGTGAGTTCAACATCCTTGCCTGCATGTATTTCGATGGTCCATAAATTAATTGGCGTGAAGGTGCCGGCCGGGCCTTTTGCCTTGCCAAAACTTCCTGCGATTACGCGTACCGTACCACTTTGATAGGGAAGTTCCACCACGGGAATATCTGCGTTCATGATGGGCTGATATTTCGGTGCACTCATTTTGTCTTTAGCAGGCAGATTGACCCACAATTGCACCATTTCAAGCACGCCGCCGCGGTTCAAAAATTCGCGCGACAGAAATTCTTCATGGACAATGCCGGACGCGGCTGTCATCCATTGCACATCGCCCGGACAAATAACGCCGCGATTGCCGACCGAATCACCGTGCTCAACTTCGCCTTGAAATGCAATCGTAACCGTTTCAAATCCACGGTGCGGGTGCGGACCCACGCCGCGCTTTTCCGTAGTCGCGGCAAACTCACGCGGTTCGGCATAGTCGAACATTAAAAATGGGCTTAGGTCTTGAGTAAACGCCATATGCGCAAAGACAGGCCGCACGTTGAAACCGTCGCCAACCCAATGGTTATGCGCGGCACGGGGAATAATAGACTTGATTACTTTCACGCTAACACCTTTATGCTGTAAGCCCCAGTTGTTTATTTAAGCAATGGATGATCTTTCGGCAATTGTTTAGAGTACCAAATGGCCAGTTTGTGCCGCATAGATTGCTGCGATACTTGATCTTCAGGCAAAGCTTGAATCACTTTGTCATGCACTAACAAGCGATAGATATACAATATTTTTTCACTGGCCGCATCCGTCGGTTCGAATATCACCGCACCGCGCCCTTCACCATACTTCACGCCGGCGAGGATGGCACCTTTGATCAACTCAGCTTCGTTCTTCAGCTTTTTCATGTAGTCGGCCCGCTCCTAAAACCGTAACAATTGCGCCTGACACAAGAACTGCATAAACGGCGTTGCCGCCTTAAAACTTTCCAACACGGAAGGAAAAAAATTCTTCGATCTAACGGTTGCCTCGCTGAGTTGCGCAACCGCAATAAAATCTTTCCGACGCAAATCTTCCAATAACGGATGGTCCTTCGCGTAACCGCGCGGGGCATTTATCAAGGATTCGCCTTCGAGCGTAAACTGCTTTTTGAATTTCTTACTATCACGCGCGGCAATCCACGCTGCACTTTTTTCGACGACGGCATCACGAATCTTTCCGAGCGCCTCGGTGTCAGGGTGCCAAACGCCTGCGCCGACAAAACATCCACCAGGTTCAATGTGCACATAAAAACCTGGCGCATGCACGTCTTTGCCGATTTCATGCCGGAATTGGATGCCGATATTCGTTTTGTACGGCGTTTTGTCATTGCCAAAACGCGTATCGCGGTAGACGCGCATTAACGAGCCGCCCACCTTCTTAGGGACGGCTAGAAAATGTGGTGAAATGGTGGGCAATTCACTGGCCATGTCCTCAATGAAGTGGAGGGCAGGGGTGCGCACCTTCTCTTCGTAAGCGAGCTTGTTCTTGTCGAACCACTCACGATGGTTGTTGTCCGCCAAGGTTGTCAAGAAGTCGAACGTTTCTTGAGAGAAATATTGGCTATTCATATGCAGTGTTAGCGTCCTATGCTTTGCCTTTTCCGTCCAATCAATATCAACCTATCCAAGCGTGGTCCATAACATCAAGGCGAATTGAACGTTGGATTTTCTCAGTGCCTATCTGCATTGTTAGCAGTCCAACGCGTGTGCCGGGTGTATCAAAGGCAACGGCGCATTCAAACTTTCCAGGTAGACCGACGCTCTTTTCGGCGACGACTTTTCCTTCCGCTTCAAACTTGATGTTGACGGCGCCTTTGCCGCTCAGCGTCGCCTGAATTTGAAATGCTTGCTTGGGCATGCGGCGATAAATTTGCGGATCACGGTTTGCATTATATTCCATGCCATTTATGCGCAATATCTTTACTGGGTTTTGCATGTTTTATCATTCCCGACTAGTGGTATATTAGAAGGATATTATAGACGCCCTCTAGAAGCTAGCCCGGAAATTCCATGAACGTGCCTTCCGAACATCTCCAATCTGAATACGATGCCCTAGATCGCCAAATTGCTGCGCTGGAAGAAAGCGTCGGATCGGCCGTGTCGGACCTGAAGCCGGTGCTGGCGCACGGCGTACATATTGCGGCGGAGTTGCTGCGATCCTTCGCCTTGGCGCACGCGAAACCGATGCCGGTGGGTGAAGATTTGCTCGAACTCTTCAAAGCCTTCGTTAAAGGCGAACCTAGCCTCAATACAGTGCGCGACAACGTGCGCGAGTTGGTTTACTACCAAAATTGCCTAGCCATGGACCGTAGCGATGCCTTGCCAGCCAAGCCGGAACGCATGGTGGCGCATACCGTTCGCCACATTTACCTTTACCTGCGCTCGCGAGCCGAGCAGGAAGGTTTGATTGGCTGAGTTATGTCGCAGCGATGCCGTGTTGATTTGTGCCGATCATTATCGTCGGCACAGTTACGGTAATAATCATCCTTTAGCGATCCCGCGCGTCTCCTTAATGCTGGAGTTTATCCATGCCTACGCGGCGATTGAGAAGCATGAAATTGTCACCTCGCGTTTAGCCTCGGACGCGGAATTATTGGCTTTCCACACGCCAGACTATGTACGCGCACTTCAGGAAGCAGAAGCTATCGGAAAAGTCGCGGTCGCCGCGCGCGAACGGCACAAATTGGGCACCACAGAGAATCCGTATTTCCCAGGCTTTTTTTCCACGCCCGCAACCGCCACAGGCGGCAGCATTCAAGCGGCGGAACAGGTGGTGGCGGGGCGCATGGCGTTTAGTCCTGCCGGTGGCATGCACCATGCCATGCCGGATCAGGCGCAGGGATTTTGCTTTTTCAATGACGTGACCTTGGCCGTGATGCGCTTGCGTGCGGAGGGTTTTCGAGTGCTCTACCTCGATATTGACGCACACCACGGCGATGGCGTCGAATTCGCCTTTAAAGACGACCCTAACGTGCTCACTTTTTCCTTGCACATGGACACCGGCTACGCCTACCCGTTTAAAGGCGGTGAATGGAGCACTTGGGGGCAGCTCCACAACGCGCTCAATGTGCCCCTGCCACGCGGTACGCATGACGAAGAATATTGGTACGCGTTCGAAACCCTCTGGCCGCGCGTATTGGCGACGTTCAAGCCGGATGCCATCGTGATGCAAGCCGGAACCGACATGTTGGCGCCTGACCCGCTGGGCAAATTGAACATTTCCACGCAATTGTTTCTGAAAGTCGTTGCGCGCGTACTGGCCGATTGCCCCGTGCACGCCAGTGGTGTGCCACGCTTGGCTGTATTGGGCGGCGGCGGTTATCACCCGATTATGTTAGCGCGTTGCTGGGCGGGCGTTTGGGCCTTATTGTCCGGTCGAGATTTGCCCATTGATATCCCCGCCGAGGCCGCCAAGGTATTGCGCGCCGCCGGGTGGGACAACGACGAAGATGAACCCTATTTCGAGTCGTTATTCCAACAACGCATTGATCAAGCGACGGAAGGTCCAGTACGCGCGGAATTAATTCAAACCGTTGAAGCCTTATGCGCTAGCCACCCGTTGTTGCAGACAGAAAAGTTGGAGTCAATGCAGTGAGTTGGATTCCACTACCGGGCTACGCAACCGCCGAAGCGACCAAAGCTTACGCCGCACACCATGCGGCGCACACGGGCGAAGGTCATTTTAGTGAGCTAGCGAAAACACGTATTCGACTCAGCTCCATTGGAGTGGGCACGTTTCCAGGAAATATAACGATTGCAGCGGATGCGGAAGTCGCGCGGCTCGTTTGTCGCGCGCTGGAATCGGGAATTAATGTTATTGATACAGCGGCCCATTACCGTTACGGCCATGCCCTCGCGGCGGTGGGTGCGGGGGTGCGCGAGGCAAACTTAAAAGGCGTGCCGCGCGAGGCGATGTTCTTGATTTCAAAGGGCGGGTTCTTGACGTTGCGCGGCGGAAAGCCCATCGATTTCGATATTTGGTTTACCTCCGAAATCGAAGCGCAAGGCCTCGGAAGCCGTGAGGACTTGGCAAAAAATGTACACTTACTCAGCCCGGCGTACATTAACTATCAGTTAGATCTCTCCCGCCAGCTCATGGGTGTGGCGACCTTAGACGCATTTCTGATCGACCAACCCGAGATTCACATTCCGGTCATTGGCAAAGAAATGCTGAATCGAAAATTATTGGCTGTATTTGAGACGCTGGAGCGGGCCTGCGAAGACGGTCGTCTGCGTTATTATGGAATTTCCACCTTCGAGGGTTTTCGCGTCGAGACGGACGCTAATCTGTTTCAGTCGCTCACTTCTATGCAGGGACTTGCGCAAAAAGCGGCTGCCACCGTCACGGGCAAGGCGCAGGCGCTCGGCCATTTCATGATTGGGCAGCTTCCCTTTAACCAGGCCATGACAGAAGGCTTTGCCCGTTTCAATCAGGCCACCGGACAAGGTAATGTCGCCTCGACGCTCCAGGCCGGGTACCAGCTTGGCCTTTATATGATGGGCTCGCACGGTATGTTGAAAGGCCGCTTGGCGGGAACCAGCACCGACGCTGTCATGCAGAGCTTACCCATGCTGGCGAACGACGCGCAACGCTCAATTCAGTTCAACCGATCAACACCGGGATTAGGTACAACCCTTATCGGCATGAGTCAATCGGCGCGGCTTGATGACGTTCTGGCGGTCGCACGCTGGGCGCCGATGAAGCGCGACCCCTATTTGCAAATGTACGAGCGCACCTAGTCGAACTGACTTTTAAAATTCATTATAGATTGGGCGCAAAAGCGGCTCAAGTAACGCCGAGTGAATGCCGATTCATTGCATAGTCGCATCATCGCGAACGGTACCTGTAATGACGAGGACAGTCTCATGAAGCCCAGTATTCTAAGAAATCTACTTATCGCCTGCTTAGCCCTAGGCCTTGCCGTTGGTACAGTATTTCCGCTAGTCGCCCAGTTCCTTGTTGATGCGAAGCCTGGCATGGGGGCGTGGTTCTTCGCTAGCTGTATGGTTACCGGCATTTTCATCGGCTTAGCCAGCTATTTCTTGGTACGCCTGATTTTGATTGGGAAATTGCAGCTCATCGGAGAAATGGCGCAGGCCATCAACCGCAAAGACGTTTCGCATCGCTGTGAAGTGCAAAGTGACGATGTAGTAGGCGAGATCGCTGAAAGTTTTAACCTCATGGCGGCGAATCTTCGCGAAATTATCGGTGCCATACATGGTACGTCTGGCAAGTTAGGCCAAGCGGCCCGCGAACTCTCGGGTGCAACAGGTTCCGCCGCTGACGCGGCCAAAGACCAACAACAGCAGACCGAACAAATGGTTAGCGCCATGCAGGAAATGACTGGACGCGTGCAATTGGTGGTTGGGCATGCATCGGAAGCGACGGACTCCGCCGCACGAGCGGATCAAGCCACCGTTCATGGCAAACAAGTGGTCACCCAGTCTATCGGTGCAATCGAAGGCTTGGCCTCGGAAGTGGATTCGGCTAACGGCGTTATCGAGAAATTGGCAGCCGATAGCGGCCAGATCGGCGCTGTGTTGGAAGTTATTCGTGGAATTGCCGAACAAACCAATTTGCTTGCCTTGAATGCGGCCATTGAAGCGGCGCGCGCTGGTGAGCAAGGGCGTGGATTTGCGGTGGTAGCAGACGAAGTGCGGACTTTGGCGAGCCGGACCCGTGAATCGACCCAGGAAATTCAACAAATGATTGAGCGTTTCCAGGCGGGAACCCGCAATGCCGCGCAAGTAATGAAAGCCGTGCGTGACCGTGCACAAGGCAGTGTTCAGCACGTGTCCAAAGTGGCGGAAGTGTTGAATGACATCGCCGGTTCTGTCGACACCATTAAGCATTTAAACGTACGCATCGCCGACGCGGCGCGCGATCAAGACTCCTTTGTTGACGCGATTAACAGCAACGTAGGCGCGATTAATCGCGTGGCCACCCAAGTGGCGGAGGGATCGCAGCGCACTACCCGACAAACGGCCAGCCTGGCAGGGCTGACAGATGAATTAGGCAGTCTCGTGCGGCCATTTAGGATGTCATGACCGCAGCCATTGCGGCTTGATTGATGTCAAGTACAACGCCCCCGCTTAAAAGCGGGGGCTTTTTTTTGTGCCGCACAGGCGCCCGTTCGGTTTGGTTTGGAGTGGGGCCTGTGATTTGCTACAATATGGGGTTCGCGGTAGCGGCAGAGCTCCTAAATTCACCGAATTAGACCTCTGGCGAATCGCCCGGCTTTTCATTTTCAAATTGCTCGATTTTAACGTTGGAGTTAACCATGGCCTTAGAACGTACCCTTTCCATCATTAAGCCTGATGGCGTTGCCAAGAATGTTATTGGCGCAATTTATACCCGCTTTGAACAGGCTGGTTTGCGTGTTGTGGCAGCGAAAATGGTTCATCTCACGCCCGCCCAGGCTGGGAAGTTTTATGAAGTTCACAAAGCGCGTCCTTTCTATGCTGATTTGTGCAAGTTCATGTGCTCCGGCCCGGTGATGGTGCAAGTGTTGGAAGGCGAAAACGCAGTGCTTAAGCATCGCGATGTCATGGGCGCCACTAACCCTAAACAAGCTGCACCGGGCACGATTCGCGCGGATTTTGCGGCGAGCATCGACGAAAACGCCGTTCACGGCTCTGACGCTGTGGATGCCGCTAAAGTAGAAATTTCCTTCTTCTTTGCTGAAAGCGATATTTGCCCCCGTACTAGGTAGAAAAATTATGTTGAGCGCGCCGCGTCTTATAAATCTGTTGGATTTCGACCCTAAGGGATTGGCTGAGTTTTTCGGTCAATACGGCGAAAAGCCGTTTAGGGCGACCCAAATTATTAAATGGATTTATCAACAAGGCGTCATCGATCTTGATGCGATGACCAATTTGTCTAAGGCGTTACGCGCTCAACTTAAGACGATTGCTGAAATTCGCCTGCCTGAAATCGCTTCCTGCCAGGATTCCGATGATGGCAGTCGTAAATGGTTGATTCGACTCGAAGATGGCAACTGCGTCGAAGCAGTATTTATTCCAGAGCGTGATCGCGGCACCTTGTGCGTGTCGTCCCAAGTCGGTTGTATTTTGAACTGCAGTTTTTGTTCGACCGGCCAGCAGGGCTTCAACCGAAACCTAACAACGGCTGAAATCATTGGTCAGGTGTGGTTGGCAGCTTCCGAATTGGGACAATTTGCGACGCCGGACAAGCGCATCGTCACCAATGTTGTGATGATGGGCATGGGC